>JBJTRH010000416.1:0-16457 GCA_046076065.1 Planctomycetaceae bacterium
CCACGCGTCCCGCGGGCCTCCAGGAGTTGCACGTGCCCAGCCGACGTCAGCCGCAACGCCGTCGCACCGGCCAGGGCCGCCTCGGGATCGAGCATCTGGAGCCTCGGCTCGCGCTCGCCGCCGCCCCCGGGCTCGTGGCCGTGGGCAGCCAGCCGCAGGGAGCCCTCACGGGCAAGATCGTCTACACCTCGGCGGGCCATGGCTGGCAGTGGAGCGACACGCTTGGCCGCTATGCCACCGACCGCGGCAACACGCTTTCGCTCGTCGAAGACTTCGGCAACCAGGACCAGCTCACCTTCTACGCCGACTACCTGTTCCGCGCCGGGGCGACGGTCGTGCCGATGCGGCCGATCGGCCGGCAGCCCGCGGAGGTGGTCGTCGACAACGACTCGGCCGACGTCGTCTGGAACGGCTCGTGGAGCGTCAGCACCGGAGGCACACGATGGTATGACGAGGACTACGGCGCGGTCGCCGACGCCGCCCGGTACCGGTTCGCCAGCATCAACGCCTCCGAGACGGCCACGGCGACGTACGCGCCCACGATCCCAGCCGCCGGCTTCTACCCCGTCTACGCATGGGCGTCCGCGAGTTCGAACCGCACCGACCAGCTCTATCGCGTCAACCACTCCGGCGGCAGCACGCAGGTCCGCATCGACCACCGCAAGGTCGGCAACGGCTGGGTGTACCTCGGCACCTACCACTTCGCGGCCGGACGCTCGACCTCCGATGGGTCGGTCACGATCAGCAACGCGTCGACCGCCGGCGGCTCGGTGGTGATCGCCGACGCGATCCGGTTCGGCAACGGCATGGGCGACGTGCGCTCCGGGCCCAACGGGATCGGCACGGGCGCCGTGTCGGGCTATCCGCGGGAGGATGAGAACTCCCTGCACTGGCTGTGGCGGTCGGTCGGGCAGTCGACCACGTTCACGAGTCCGTCGACCGTGATCGGCACCGACAACGTGTCGGCGCCGGCGAAGATGGCCGCGGAGATGAACGTCGACACCAACCCCTACGGCACCAGCGTGTACGTGGGCTTCCACTCCAACGCGACGACGGGCAACCCGAGCACCGCGACCGGAAGGGGGGCTCTGGGCCTCGTGCACTCGACCAACCCCACGCCAAACCAGGACAACCTCGCCACCGTGCTGGGCCGGCAGATCAACGTCGACCTGCGGGCGCTCGGCGGCCGGTTCGAGTATGACTGGAGTACCCGCACGACGTACTCGCTCGCCGGGGCCTACGGCGAAATCTCGAACCTCCGCGCCGGCGATGAGTTCGACTCGACGATCATCGAGGTCGCCTTCCACGACAACACCGCGGACAACGCCCTGCTCCGTGACGCCAGGGTCAGGGACCAGATCGCGCGGAGCACCTACGAGGGGACGCTCGAGCACCTGATCGACTTTCCCGGCACCACCACGGTCCCGGCCAACGTGACCGTGCCGTCGCCTCCGACCCAGGTGGCCGTCACGTCCACCGCCGACGGTCGGGCCACCATCTCGTGGATCGCGGGCCCGAGTTCGAGCGGCGGCACGAGCGGTGTGTTCGGCAGCCCGGCAACCGGGTTTCGCGTGGAGGGATCGACCGACGGGCTCGGCTTCGATGGCGGGACGTTCGTGGCGGGCGGGACGACGCGGTCGCTTACGCTCACCGGCCTCGACCCGACCATGCCATATCAGTTCCGCGTGGTCGCCACCAACTCGGGCGGCGCATCGGCCCCGTCGGAGGTCGTGTCGGTCCTCCCGGCCGTCGGCCCGCGGCAGGTGCTGATCGTCAACGGCTTCGACCGCATCGACAAGAGCCAGAACTTCAAGCTCACCTACCTGACGGGCGGGACGACCGAGCGGGTCTGGGCTCGCTACGGCAACAGCCGCGATCAGGCCGCCGCGGTGCATGCCGCGATCCAGGCGGCCCGGCCGGGCCTGCGGGTCGATTCCGCGAGCAACGAGGCGGTGGCCCAGGGTGCGGTGTTGCTCGATGCCTACGACGCCGTGATCTGGATCCTCGGCACCGAGTCGACCGCCGACCGCACGTTCGACGCCACCGAGCAGTCGCTCGTCGAGCAGTTCGTGGCCGGCGGCGGTCATCTGCTCGTCAGCGGCGCGGAGGTGGGCTGGGATCTCGACAGCCAGAACAACGGCCGCACCTTCTTCCGCACCACGCTCGGCGCCGTCTACTCCGCCGACGACGCCGGCACCTACCAGGTGACCGCCCCGGCGGGGGGCATCTTCGCCGGACTCTCCGGCTTCGGCTTCTCGAACGGCGCCGGCTTCACCGGTCTCGACGGCCAAACCTACAACGTTTCCTTTCCCGACGTCCTCACCGCCCCGAGTGGCTCGGCGGTGGCCCTCGCCTACTCCGGCGGCACCGGCGGGGCGGCCGCGATCCAGCGGGCCGGCACGGGCGGCCGGGGGAACGTGGTCGTCGCCGGCTTTCCGTTCGAGACCATCACGCAGTCGTCGGCCCGCGCCGCCGTCATGGAGCGGGTGCTCGGGTTCTTTTCACAGGTGCCCGACGTGCCGATCACCGTGGCCGCGGGTGCGACGGTGACCGACGCCGTCACTCGTTCCGGCGTGATGCGGCTGGTCAAACGGGGCGGCGGCAGGCTCATCGTGGATCGAGTGAACTCGTTCACCAACGGCACCGTGGTCGAGGCGGGCGAGCTCGTGATCCGCGATCCGAAGGGGCTCGGATCGGGCGGGGTCGACGTGCGGGACGGGGCCCGGTTGACGATCGACTGCGGATTCAGCCGTGCCTCACTCGCGGGCCTTGCGTTGGCTGCTGGAGGCAGGATCGACGTGGGCACCGGGGGCTTCGTGGTCGCCGCCGGAGGCGCGAGCGCCGCCGACCTCCGCCAGCGACTCGCCGCCGCCGGCAGCCAGGGCGACTGGGCGGGCAGTGCCACCGGCATCGGCTCGGCGGCGGCCGGCCCCGCCAGCCTCCGCGCCGTCGGCATGGTGGTTCGCGACGACGGCTCCATCCTCGTGTCGTTCGCGGCCCCGGGCGATCTCAATCTCGACGGGGTCGTCGACATCATCGACGTCGCCACGATGTTCGGCGCCGGGATGTACGACACCGGCCGCCCGGCCGACTGGTCGCAGGGCGACGTCAACTACGATGGGGTCGTCGATCTCCTGGATCTCGGCGCGATGCTGTCGGCCGACCTGTACGACCGGGGCTCCTATCTGGGCTGAGCAACGGCCCCGGCGGTTCGCGACCAGTTCGACTGTTGCGAACGCGGGTGGTGGAATAGAGTATGCGGAGGGCGGGTTTCATGGCAGTCGGTCACGGGAGTCGTCGCATGTCCACCTCTGGCCGGGCTTCATCGCATCGCGGGCACGGCTTCACGCTCGTGGAGCTCCTCGTGGTGATCGCGATCATCGCGGTGCTGATCGGCCTGCTGCTGCCGGCCGTCCAGTCGGCCCGCGAGGCCGCCCGGCGAACGCAGTGCAAGAATCATCTCAAGCAGCTCGGACTCGGCTGCATGACGCATCTCGACGCCCGCAAGCACCTGCCCTCGGGCGGCTGGGGCTCGAAGTACACGGCCGACCCGAACGAGGGCGTGGGTCCGGATCAGCCGGGCAGCTGGTACTACGCCATCCTGCCGTTCATCGAACTGCAGACGCTCGCCGATCTCGGCAAGGGCCTGTCGGTCACGTCCGGGGCCTTCCGCACGGCGAGCACGCAGCTCCACCAGACCCCCGTGGCGACGTTCAACTGCCCCACGCGTCGCGGCCCAAAACCCTATCCGCACTCGTGGGGCACGCTGAACGCCCAGACGTGGGTGCAGAACCTCGCGACGGTCACGAAGGGCGACTACGCCGCGAACTCGGGCGACTCGCTCACCCATGCCGGCGTCGGGTTCAGCTCCGACCAGTTCTGGCTGCCGTCGTCCTACTCGGCGCTGAGCTCACCCAGTTGGACCGACACCGACAACCCGCAGACCCGGTTCTACCAGACCGGCGTGATCCACTACCGCAGCCGAACGAGGCCCAAGGATCTCGTCGATGGGTCCTCGAAAACCTATCTCATCGGCGAGAAGTTCCTCAGCCCGGACGGCTACGAGAACATGCTGCCCGGCGGCAACGGCCGCTTCGGCGACAATCAGGGCACGTGGTCGGGCTTCGAGTGGGACAATCACCGCGTGGCCTGGAATCCCGCGAGCAGCTACCAGCAGGCTGACTACCAGCCGCGGCAGGATCAGGCCGGCGTCGACAACCCGGGCTTTCTCGCCTTCGGCAGCGCCCATGCCGGCGGCCTGAACATGGCGATGTGTGACGGCTCGGTGCAGACGGTGTCGTACGAGATCGACCCCACGGCACATCGCTACCAGGCGAACCGGCTCGATGGACAGTCGGTGAACGCCAACTGATCCCGCCCGCGTGGGCGGCCTTCACTCCGTCGACTTCAGCCGGAAGGCCAGGTTGTTGTCGCGGATGCCTGGCTCGTCGTACGCCACCTCCAGCCCCAGCGTCGATTTCGTGTTGTAGCGGGCGGGCACGCCGTCGCGGCCGTTACCGGCCTTCGAGATGCGCACCGTGTAGAAACCGAAGTGCACGCCTCCCGGGAGGCTCGGATCGGGCTTGTCGGCGTCGGCCACCGTCGGAGCCGCGTCGCCGAACTGGTTGGTCTGACCGGTGGCGGTTTTCACGTGCTCGCCGAGAAACGACTCCGGCTCGAACGTCACCGCGGCCCCGGGCAGCGGGCGGCCGTCCTGCGTGACCAGGCACCGCACCGACGTGAGCGCGGTCTTCATGGCCTTCCACGCGTTGATCCGCTCGGCGATTTCGTCGGCCGACACCTCGCCGTCGCGATTGGCATCGAGTCGCTCGAGCGCCGACTTGAGGGCCGGGGAAGCGTCGAGCTCGGCGCCCGCGATGCTCCCGTTGCGATCTTTGTCGTAGGTCTCGAGGGCTCTGGCGGCGGCAGCGGCGGCGTCGATCGACGGTTGGCGGACGCGGGCGGGGCGGCCGCTGCACCCGGCCGCGAAGCCCCCGATCAGGACCGCGGCAGCGATCACGCCCGGATTCCGATGCCGTGTCATGTCAGCGTGGTCTCCAGAGAATCGCCCCCTTCCCGGGGAGGCCTTTGCGGCATGAGATGCTCTGGTATAGCCTATTCCCCCAAAGCGGGCGTCGGGTCATTTTCGCATCTATCGCCATGAGCGTCATGACATGAATCGGCATTATGCCGCGGGGCTCGCTGTGGCTGCGGTCTTGATGGGCATCGCTCCGGCGGCCTGGGGCCAGACGGTGCTGTTCTCCGAAAACTTCGATGTCGACTCCACGGCCAGTTGGACCGTGAACTCGTTCGTCGGCGGGACAACGGCCAGCGGCGGCTCGGCGGCCAACGCCGCCAACTTCTTCTTCGATTACTCGACGGTCGGCATTCCTGCGGCCCCCAACACCACCGGCGGCAGCACCCGCGGCCTGAAACTCCAGGCCAACATCAGCGGCACCGGGCCGACGGCAGGCCTCCCGCCCGGCATCAGCGTTTCGCCCACCGGGCAGTCCTTCACCGGCGACTACTCTCTTCGCTTCGACTGGTGGACCAACTTCATCGGCAACACCACGGGCGGCATCGGCAACACGAGCGGTGGCTCGGGGTCCACGCAGCTGTCGACCTTCGGCATCCTCACGTCGGGCACCGTGGCCAACTACGCGGGCTCGTGCGACGGCGTGTTCTACGGTGCCACGCCCGACGGGGCGTCGGCCTCTGACTACCGCGCCTACTCCGTCACGGCCCAGTCGGGCTACACGACGGGCACGACCGGCGTGAACTTTCAAAACGTCTACGCCGCCGGCAGCCAGCAAAACACCAACGCGTACTACGCCACGCCGTTTCCCGGCGGCAAGACCGCGCCCCTGATCCAGCAGACGTCGTATGCGCTCACGCAGACCGGCACCACGGTCGTGGGAACCCCGTCCTTCACCTGGAACGACGTCCTGATCGAGAAGAACGGGGCCACGATCACCTGGACGGTCAACGGCACGCTGCTCGCCACCACCAGCACGTCCGGCTTCGCCACGGCCACCAAGGGCAACAACATCCTCTTCGGTCAGGCCGACACGAGCGTCGGCGCTGGAACACCGGCCGCGACGTTCCAGGCGGTCGATTTCACGCTCATCGACAACGTCCGCGTGCTCTCCGCCGTGCCGGAGCCGACCACGCTCGCACTGGTGGCCGGAGCCGCTGCCGGCGCCCTTCCGCTGGTCATCCGGTGGCGGCGCCGTCGGGCCTGACTCCCGGCCGGGCGGAGTCGATCGATCGGTCGTCTTCATTCTCGTCGCCCGTCACCAGGAGTTTCCCCATGCGCGTCGCGACGTTGTGCCTGCAGGTGACTGCAGTTCTCGTGGCCGGTGTGCTCGTCAGGCCCGCCTCCGCCCAGGTGATCTATTCCGAGAACTTCGACGACGGCCAAGCGGCGACGAGGTGGACGACGTCGCCAAGCGGCAACCCCAACTACGCGATCAACTACGCCTACGACTATGCCACCGCCGGCATTCCGCTCGCGCCGTCGGGTACGAGCGGCACCGGCCTCTGGATGAAGGCCAACACCACAGTAAACCAGATCGGCTCGGTAATGGCGTTCCCCACGGGCCAGAACTTCAGCGGCAACCAGACGCTCTCGTTCGACCTCTGGTTCGGTGTCGGCGGCACCGTGGCCACGACCGAGTTCGGAATCTTCGGGCTGATGCACACCTCGACGAACTCCCAGACGCCGACCAGCACCAGCGGCACCGTACCGAGCATCGGGCCGAGCCCCAACGGCGTCGACTACGCCCTCACCGGCGATACCGGCGCGTCGCGTGACGTCAGGGTGTACGTCACGGGCACCGAGAGGGTGGGCACTTCCGGAGGCTACGCCCGCAACAACCTGCTGATCCAGGAGGAGCAGGCGGCGCCCTACAACTTCGCCTACCAGCCCTACCTCACGAGCACGACGCCCATGGCGGCCAACCAATGGCTGAAGGTCGCCGTGACGGCGTATTCGGGAACCACCATCTTCCAGGTGAACGGCCAGACGTGGGCCCGCTCGGCCACGCTGTCGGGCACGGGCAACATCATGCTCGGCTACATGGACATCTTCCCATTCACGTCGGTGTCGGGCACCGCGATGTTCGGGCTCTACGACAACGTGGCCGTGTCCGTCGCCCAAGCGCCAGCCACGCAGCTCGTCTGGACTCCAGGCGGCACCTCCGCCGGCGGCTCGGGCAGCTGGTCGAACCTCGGCACGCAATGGATCGGCACCGGCACTGCGAGCACCACGTGGGACTGGTCACTGCCGGCGAAGTTCCAGGGAACGGCGGGTACGGTCACAATCCCCACGCAGATCACGGCGGGGGCCGGCCTCGACTTCCTCACCGACGGCTACACGGTCACCAGCGGCACGCTGATCCTGGGATCGTTCGACCCGGCGAGCGCCGTGAGCTTCAACACCAATGCGATCGCGCAGGTGAACGTGGCGGCCGGCGCCACGGCCCGAATCGAGTCGCTGATCCGCGGCACCCGCGGCATCACGAAGGTCGGCGCTGGCACGCTTCTGCTCACGAATGCGAACCTTGTATCGGGCACGACGGTTGTTCAGGCCGGTGCGATCCGACTCGGCAACCAGTCGGCTCTCGCAGCGAGCCCGGTGAGCGTGGTCCCCGGCGGGACGCTGGAGATCGACCCCGCGCTCGGTATGATCGGCCAGCGGCTGATCCTCAACGGCGGCACCGTGGCCGCGGACGGGGCCACGCTCACGGTCGACCGCGACATCGGCGTGAAGCAGTTCGTGGTCAACTCCGGCTACCTGGCCGGGTCGCCCGCTCTGGAGGTCACGCTCGGCGGCACGATGATCATGAGCGGCTCGACCGTGGCCAGCATCGACGTGGCCACCCTCACCGTCGACGAATCGGCGACGGGGGGCCGGGTCGACCTCGGCACGAGCCGGATCAACGTGGCCGCCGGCGGCATCACCCCGGAGGCGCTCGTGCTCGACATCCTCGCGGGCCGCTCGGGGACGGCGGGAGTGTGGACGGGCACGACCGGCATCACCTCGTCGGTGGCCGCGGCAGCCGTGGCCGCGGGCTCCCCACGGGCTGTCGGCTGGTACGACGACGGGGCCGGCGGGCTCACCGTGGCGTTCGCGGCCTCCGGCGACACCAACGTCGATGGCTACGTCGACCGGCTCGACGTGGCCAACGTCCTCGCCTCGGCGAAGTACGACACGGGTGAGCCGGCCACGTGGACCCAGGGCGACTTTACTTATGACGGCATCGTCGACATCCTCGACGTGAGCGACTTCCTGGTCACGGGACTCTACGACAACGGCGGCTACCTCCCCGCGCCGGCCGGGTCGGTGCCGATCACGGCGGTTCCCGAACCGGCATCCGTCGCGGCCATCGGGGTGGCGTGCCTCGTCGCGGCCGCGGCCCGGCGACGGCGACCGTCGTGAGGCACGCGACGTACGGCCTCGCCGTCGCGTTGGTCGTCGCCGCGACCGTCAGTCGCGGGGATGATGCTGCATGGCTGGCGCCGCCCACGCTCATGCCCGGCGACACGGTCGCGCTCGTCGCGCCCTGCGGGATCTCCCAGGAAGCCGAGGTCCGCCGGTTCGCCGACTCGTTCACGGCGGCGGGCTTCGACGTTCGCATCGATCCCGCGATCCCCGGGCGCCGCCATCGCTATCTGGCCGGCACCGACGACGAGCGGGCCGACGAACTCAACCGGGCCATCCTGGACCCGGCGGTCCGCGGCATCTTCGTGCTCCGCGGTGGCTACGGCCTGACCCGCATCCTCGATCGACTCGACTACGACGCGCTACGGCTCGATCCGAAGGTGATCGCGGGCTATTCCGACGTCACGGCCCTGCATCTCGCCGTCGCGAGGCAGGCACGCGTGATCACCTTCCACGCCCCCATGGCGAGCTCGGTCCGTGCGTCCGGTCCCGACCCCACGTTCGCGGAGCGTTCCTTCCGCGACATGCTGCTGCTCGAGCCGACTGCCTCGCCCCGGCAGGTGCCGATCCCGGCCGGCAGTCCGGTGACGACCGTCGTGGGCGGCCGTTGCGAAGGCCGGCTCGTCGGCGGAAATCTCTCGCTGATCACCGCCACGCTCGGCACACCCTACGCGATCCAAGCCGAGGGTGGGGTGCTGCTCATCGAGGACGTGGACGAGCGGCCCTACCGCGTCGACCGGATGATGTCGCAGCTGCGGCTCGCCGGCGTGCTGCGAGGAGTGGCAGGCGTCGTGGTCGGCCGGTTCACCTGCAAGGATCCCGAGGAGCAGGCACTCCAGCGGGAGGTGGTGCTCGAGTACTGCCGTGCCCTTGGCTGCCCCGTGGTGGCCGACTTCCCCTGTGGCCACGTCGCCGACAACGCCACGCTGCCGCTCGGTGCCCGCGTGCTCCTCGACGCCGAAGCCGGCACGCTCACCGTGACGGAGCCGAGTTGCAGTGCTGCACCGCGGCGCGAACCCGCGACCGGTGCCGCTCGCTGATCCCGCGCCGGATCGCCGCCCACCGTCGCGTTCGCAGAGAAGGAGATTCTGCGAGTGAACGGACTCGCGACAGGCGGCTACTCGGTCCGCGGCCCGCTCGTGAACCGATACTCGCCGGAGCCGACTTCGAGCACCACCTCGCCGTCCCTCGCCTCGATCACCTTCACGCCCGGCACCTCGCCCCCCGCCACCGCACGGCCCTCGCGGAAGACGCCCGCCCAGAAGGCCTCCCCCTCGGTCACGCTCGCCGCGTCGCGGGCCGGCACGTGCACGAGGGCCGTGGTGTTGGCCGGGATCCGCACCCGCATCTCGATGCCCCCCTCGACACGCCGCCAGTGGCTCTGGATGGGCCCGTGGGGGCTGTCGTAGTCGGCCTTCACCCAGTCGATCGGCGCCCGCTCGGGATTGCTCCCGGGCGTCGGCGGCCGCGGCCGGATCCGGATGCGGGCATACGCCGGATCGATCGCATCGATGCCGGCGAGCGTCCGGAAGCCCCACTCCATCACCGCCCCGAAGGCATAGTGGCTGAAGCTGTTCATGGCCGCGTTGTTCTTCCCGGTGGCTCCCTCGAAGCCGTTCTCCTTCGTGAAGCTGTCCCACCGCTCCCACACGCTGGTCGCCCCCTGCTCTACCTCGTAGCCCCAGCTTGGAAAGGCGCGGCTCTGGAACAGCCTGCACGCGAGGTCGTGATGGCCGTGGTTCGAGAGCGCCGGCAGGATCGACTTCGTGCCCAGAAAGCCGGTCGCCATCCGGAAGCCGTTCCTCTCGATCCGCTCCACGAGTTGCCTCGCCACGGCAGCCTGTTGGTCGTCCGTGACAAGCCCGCACTCGAGCGCCAGCACGCAGGCCGTCTGCGTGTCGACGTTGACCGTGCCGTCGGCGCGGAGATGCTGCCGGCGGAACGACTCCGCAAGCGCCTCGAATCGGCGGCGATAGGCGGCGGCCTCGTCGGCCCGGCCGAGCATGACCGCCATCTGCGTCATCATCCGCGCCGACTGGGCGTGGTAGCAGAGATCGACGAAGGCGGTGGGAGTCGTCTCGCCGACGTTGAGCCAATCGCCCCACTCGTTTCCCGCCGCCACGCCCTCGAGGTTCGGGTCGAGCCGGGCCCGCCACTCCATGAACGCGTTCATCGAATGCCAATGCCGCTCGACGAGCCGCCGATCGCCATACACCATCGCCATCGTCCACGGGCAGATCACGCCCGCGTCGGTCCAGGCCGTGCCGAAGGTGGCCCCCGGCTTGCCGTGGGCGAAGGGATACGGGCAGTAGTCGGGATAGGCACCGGCGTCGCCGCCGTCCCGCCGCTGGGCCTCGCGGACGTCGTCGATCCACTTCGTGAAGAAGGCAGCCACGTCGGCGTTGAACGTGGCGGTGCGGGCGTAGATCTGCGCGTCGCCCATCCAGCCGAGCCGCTCATCCCGCTGCGGGCAGTCGGTGGGCACGTCGATGAAGTTGGCTCGCTGGGTCCAGACGCTGTTCCTCCAGAAGCGCGTGAGCACGTCGTCACTGCACGCGAATCGGCCGACCAGCGGCGTGTCGTTGTGGAGCGCGAGGCCCGTCACCGTGTCGAGCGGTGGGAGCGTGCCGGCGGGCAGGCCGCTCACCTCCACGAACTGGAAGCCGTGGTAGGTGAACCGCGGCGTCCACGTCTCCACGCCGCCGCCCTTGCAGACGTACACGTCCGTGGCCCTGGCCTTCCGCAGGTTCTCGGTCATCAGCCGCCCGTCGGGATGAAGCATCTCGCCGAACCGGAGGCGGATCTCGGTGCCGGCGGCCGCCTCCACCTTCAGCCGCACCACGCCGGCGATGTTCTGGCCGAGGTCGAAGATGAACACCCCGGGCTTGTGCTCAGTCACCCGCTTGGCGGCCACATCCTCGGTGACGCGAATCGGCTGGGCCGCGTAGGCCGCGATCTCCGCCGGCTTCACGAAGCCCACCTGCACGTCGCGGCTCAGGCCCGGCTCGAAGAAAGGCGCCTTGAGGGGCGCGTTGGCCTCCGCAGGCACCGCGGCCTTCCAAACCGCCTCATCCGTGGCGAACGCCGCCGTGTCCCAGCCGGGCATCTCGCGGCCGGCGTCGTGCCGCTCGCCCATCAGGAAATCGGCCTCACGAATCGGCCCCGCGTCGGTCACCCGCCACGTGGGGTCGGTGACGATGCTCTCGCGGGTCCCGTCGGCATACTCGATGTCGAGTTGGGCGAGGATCGCGGGCGTCGTGCCGTAGATGTTTCGGCCGGTCTTGTGCGGCCCATAGCCTACGAGCAGGCCGTAGCCGACGTAGCCTGCGTACCAGCCGTCGGCGACGATCGCGCCGAGGCAGTGCGCCCCGGGCTTCGCCAGCAGGTCGGTCACGTCGTGCGACCGGGCGGGGACGCGGCGGTGGTAGTCGGCCCAGCCCGGCTGGAAGAGATCCTCGCTCACGCGGCGGCCGTCGAGCGACCAGTCGACGAGTCCGAGCGCCGTGCCGTGGAGCACCGCCCGCTTCACGGGCTTGTCGGTCGTGAACGGCTTGCGGTAGTGCCTGGCGGGCGGCAGGTGGAGCGTGGCTCGATCGGCGTGGAGCGGCGCCTCTTCACGCATCGCGATCCACTGCCCCTGCCAGTCGTCCGCATCGAGCAGTCCGAGCGAGAACGTGGCCAGCTCGCTCCAGGGCGACTCGCGGCCGTCGCGGTCCCACGCCATCACCCGCCAGTGCACCCGGCGGCCGCTTGCGAGCGGCTTACCCGCATAGACGATCCCGAGCGTTTCGCTCGACTCGACGCGGCCGGAATCCCAGAGGTCGGCCTTGCCCGGCTCGACGAGCGAGGCGTCGGTCGCCGCGAGGATCCGGTAGGCCGTCTGCCGCTGGCCGCGGTCGGTGTCGGGGGCGGTGACGATCCACGACAGCCGCGGCTCCCGGGTGCCGATCCCCTGCGGCTCCTCGAGCCACTCGCACCGCAGGGCACGGGGCGTGATGCCCTGCACGGCGGCGCCGTCGGCCATGGCCACGAGCGTCGTGCCCACCGCCTCGACCACCACGCCCGCCGGGGCGGTCACCCACGACCGAAGCGTGCCGTCGGCCCGCCGTTCGTGCCGCACCCGGATCGGCCCCTTCGGTGTGGGATACGTGCCCTCGGCCCAGTCGAGATCTCCGAGCATCGGCGCGATGCGGGCCTTCGCGAACCCCGGGGCAGAGGGGGTCACCCCGAGCACCCGCTGCGAGAGCCAGGCGGTGGGACCGCTGGCCCAGCCGTGGCAGAGGCTGTGGCGGAAGCACTCGTAGCAGTAGGCGCCGCAGTCGCCGTGGATGTCCTTCCTGCCCTCGGGCACCAACTCGTCGATCCGCGTGGCGTCGTTCGTCCACGCGAGGTCGAAGTCCTCCCAGAACGTGGTCGCGCCGAGGTCGAGCATCCCGCCCCAGAACGTGCGGATCAGGTCGAGCGCTTCCTCGCCACGGCCGGCCTCCGCGAGGGCGCTCAGGACATAGAACCCGTAGAACGTCGACACGCCGCCGGCCCCGCCAGGGAGCAACACGGCGTCGGCCGTCTCCCGGGCATCCCGCATGCCCGCGAGCGCCAGGAGCGCCGCCCCGCTCTTCGAGCCGTTGGCGTCGGGCACCACCTTCCGGCCGCGGTCGGCGGCGGTCCTGCATATCCCGGCCACGCGGTCGTCGCCGAGTTCCGTCATCAGCCGTGTGCCGGCGTCGAGCGTCATCACGAGCAGTGCCTGCAGGCCGGCCGTCACGCCCTCCTTGTTGGGCGAACTCGGCCAGTCCAGAAACCGCATGCCGTCGATCTTCTCGCGTCCGTCGAGGCCCACGAGCTTCGCCAGCCGCTCCAGGAGCGCCGTCAGGTAGGGCCGCTGGGCTTCGAGAGAGGCCCGGTCGCCGTGATGCCGCCACATCTCCTCGTGGATCAGCACCCACCACATCGAGTAGCTGGAGATGCCGTTCATCCACTTTGTCACGGGCGTGACGTCGCGGGTGAGGTCGAGGGACGCCGGCACGACGTCGTTGAATCCGAACACGGCGTTGATCGTGCTCACCTCGGGGTGCATGTCGCCGATCCACACCAGCCGGTCCCGCTTGATGCCGTCCCAGAGGTAGTCCTGCATGCAGAGGTGCACGGTGTCGGCCCCGACCTCCCAGATGCGGTTGAGCCGCTCGTCGGAGCAGCGGAACGATCCCACCCGCGGCACGTCGCGGATCCCGAGCACCGCCCGCACCTGCGTGAGCCGGATGGGCCGGTCGGGATCGACGGCGTCGATCCGCACGAACCGGAAGCCGCTGGGCCCGACCGTCTGCGTGCCGAGCCATGGCAGCGTGATGACCTGGTCACGGACGGCGTGGTCGTTGCCGGCATTCCGCTTGCCGCCGAGATCCGCCATCGCCTCGCTGGCCGATTCGCCGAGCCGAACTCTTGCCCGCACCGGCTCCTTTCCGGGCGTGAGCGGCGTGAGCAGCTGCACGTGTCCCTGGATCTCGCGTCCGAAGTCGAGGAGGATGCCGCCCGTCGCACCGGGCGCGGTCTCGATCAGGCACGGGGGCAGCGGGCCTTCGAGCACGGGCTGGCCGGGATGGGGCGCGAGGAGCGTCTTCGTGTCGCTCACCCCCCGCTCGCTCTGCCAGACGACCCGCACCGGGTCGACGTAGAACTCCGTGATCGGCGACCGCTTCGCCGCCCCGGGCTGGTCCGCCGCAGCCGGGATCGCGAGCAGAAGCCATGCCACGGCCGCGGCACATCGTGGAGTACGGCTCATTCAAATCTCCCTTGGTGAGTCAGGCGGCGATCACTGCGTCGCGAAACCGGCAATCCCGTCGGGTCCGATGGCCTCGACCGGCGGAGTGCCATCGGTCGTGACCGGATGCCGATACGGTGCGCGGCACAGGATCGCCATCCGCCGCACACGGCCCTTCGGCAGTTCATCGCGCACGCGGCCCAGGCGTGCCGCGTCGCCCGCCGAGGGATCCTCAGTCCACTTCGCATCGGCGAGCGTGAACACGCCGCCGGCGTGGATCAGGAAGTCGGCCTCCCTCGTCCGGTCCCTCCAGAAGTGGAACTGCCCGGCGGACGCCTCGAGCGCCAACGCCCGACGGAGTTCGCCACACACGAACGTCTCCCAGATCGCCCCGATGAGCGGCGATGCGACGAGTTCGTCGGCGGAGCGTATTCCCATCAGGAAGGCGGCCAGTCCGGTGTCGCGGACGTACACCTTGGGCGTTTTGACGAGCGACTTCCCCCGATTCGAGAACCACGGTTCGAGCAGCGCGACGACCCCGCCTCGCTCCAGCAGGGCGAGCCATTCGCCCGACGTGGAGCCGCTGATCGACACGTCACGGGCCAGTTCGGCCTTGTTGAGCAGCTGTGCAGACCGCAGGGCCACGGCTCGTGTGTAGCGCTCGAAATCCCGCAGGCTGCCCACGCGGAGTTGGCTGCGGAGGTCGCGTTCCAGATACGTGGCGACGTAGGACCTCATGAAGTCGGCGACGTCGATGCCCGGGTTGGCATGGAGTTCCGGAAATCCCCCGCGGAGAAGCACGTCCGGAATCGAGAGCTCCGGCGTCGCCGCCCGAATCTCGGCAAACGACAGCCCTTCCACGTCGACGATGGCGGCGCGGCCTGCCAGCGATTCAGACACACCCTGTATGAGCGTGAACGGCTGCGAGCCTGTGAGGATGAACCGGCCCGGCTCACCGCGATGCTGATCCACAGCACGCTTCAGGTGTCGCAGCAGGCCGGGGGCGTACTGCACCTCGTCAATCACCACGGGGGCCGGGTGAGCGGCGAGAAATGTCGTTGGATCGTGTTCGGCCTGCGCCGCCGCGGATGGGAGGTCGAGCGACACATACGCATGGCGGGGAAAGAGTCGCCTGGCGAGCGTTGTCTTGCCCGTCTGCCGGGCCCCTGTGATCACGACGACCGGTCGCGTGGCCGCCAGGGAGGCGATTCGCCGCTCGATGAGACGCCCAATCCACATCCTGCAAATCGTACGCCGCTACCGTACGATTTGCAAATGCCGGGTTTTTCCATCAACGACGGCGGAGTCGAGGTCACTCCACCTTCATCCAGAACGGGGCGGCGACGAACCAGGCGATCGTGGAGACGAGCATGACCGCCTTGACCGTGTCGAGCGACAGGGCGGCCGATCCGCCCTGCCCGGCCGCAATCGACTGGAGCATGAACACCGCCGGGGGCACAATCGTGCCGGCGAGCGCCAAAAGCCCCACGGACGTGGCTGCCATCTTCATGATGCTGATCTCCCTTTCGCTCGGTGATTCAGGCTCGCACGGCGATGGCATCGCGGGCGGCCATCTTCGAGAGCACGATGTAGATCAGGCCGCAGGCGACCGCACAGGGCAGCGGCAGGTATGACGCGAACACCCCCTGCGTCTTATAGAGCCACATCGCCACGGCCACCGGAACGAGCCACGCGATCAGCACGGCGGCATTGAACGCCGACCCGGTCCGTTCGGCTGGATCGCGGGGAATGCCCACCGCGTCGGCGAAGAAGTGGTCGACCACGATGATCCCGCCGATCGGGGCGAGGATCGTGCCGTAGATGCCCACGAAGTCGAGCAGGTTCATGGCGAACGCCGGGAAGATACCGGCCGCGATGCACAGGCCGCCGGCGAGCATGGTGGCGGACGTGCGGCTGATGCCCGGGATCATCGCCTGGAAGGCGAGGCCCGCCCGGTAGATCGTGGGGTTGGCGGTCGTCCACCCGGCGATGATCACGCAGATCAAGCCGGCCCAGCCGACAGCGTCGTTGACCATCGTGCCAGGATCCTTGCCCACCTGCGGATCCACGCCATGCTCCCGCACCCAGTAGATGAGCAGCAGGGCCGCGCAGATCCAGGCCACGTAGTGCCCGATGAACATCCCCGATGCACTCGCCCAGCCGGCGCTGGGCTTCTTCGCGAATCGCAGCACGGAGAGGTCGGCCATGCCGATGTGCATGGCGGCGTTGCAGAACCAGGCGAAGAACACGATCCCG
>JBJTRH010000417.1:0-2060 GCA_046076065.1 Planctomycetaceae bacterium
GCCGGCAAGCCGATCTACGCCTGGGACAACGCCCGCATGAAGCGGATGGAGCGGCTCCTCGACTTCTGCGAGAAGCACCGGGTGGAGGTGATCCTCGGCGAGTGGGACGACCCGGCGTCCTCGGAGGACCGGCAGGATCCCGCGGCCGACAAGCTCAATCCCTACGGGATCGAGGAGCACGACCCCCGCTGGTCGGTCCTGATCTGCGACATGCTGGAGCACTTTCTCGACGAGAAAAAATACACCTGCATCAAATGGTTCAACCTGATCAACGAGCCCAATGGCGGCTGGTCGGCCTGTGCCGACTTCCCGAAGTGGAAGCAGGGCATCGAAAACCTGCACGCCGAGATGGTGAAGCGGGGACTCGACAAGCGGGTGGGCATCATCGGCCCCGACGCCAACGCCCAGAAGGACTACTGGTGGCTCGACCTCAACGTGCTGCAACTCGCCGGCAAGACGGCGATGTACGACCTGCACGAATACGCGAAGAAAGAGGATGTGGAGTCAGGGCACCTCGAGAAGGTGTTTTCGCTGAAGCGCGACTTCGCCAACCGTTACGACCCCAAGGGCCGCTTGAAGCCCTTCGTGATGGGCGAGATCGGGCTCGTGAGCGGCACGCAGAAGGACGGCCGCACCGTGCAGCCGAAGGGGGGCCGCGACAGCCAGCCCTACATCTACGACTTCGAATACGGCGTGTGGATGGCCGACTACAACGCCCAGGTGGCCCGGGCCGGCATGGATGGCACCTGCGCCTGGGCCGTCGACGACGCCATGCACATCCAGAAGAACCCCGCCTCCACGTGGCCGAAGCTCGACAACGTGGAGCTCAAGAAGTGGGGCTTCTGGAACAGCGTGGCGGAGGAGATTGGCCACCCGGACGACGCCGCGATCCGGCCGTGGTTCTACACCTGGGCGGTCATGTCGCGGGCCTATCCTGCCGGCTGCCGGATGCTCGAGATCCCAGGCTGCCTCCCGAAGGGCCTCCGGCCGCTGGCCGCCCGCTGGGATCACGACGGCGCGAAGCACTTCTCGCTCACGCTCATCAACGACGCCGACGCAGCCCGCGACGTGCGGATCGCAGTGCCCGAGGCCGCCTGGAAGGCGACGCTCCATCGCTTCCACTATTTTCGCGACGACCGCCCGGTGGACGCCGACGGCTTCCCGGTGGTGAAGCGGGTGGAGACGGACGTCGATCTCTCGCAGGGCGTGACGGTGTCGCTTCCGTCACGGGGCGTGGTGATCCTGACGACGATCCCGATCGCGCGCTAACCACGCAGGTCAGTAGCGTTCCACGGGGGAGCGGCTGCCGGTTTCGGTGCTCCGCTGCTCGGCTCGCTCCGGGCCCAGCACGGCCACCCGCAGGTCCCACGTTTCGCGCGTGAGCGCGTCGAACGCGGCCCGCGACCATGCCGCGGGTGGATGCATCCTGGCCTTGAACGCCCGCACCCGGGCCAGCGCGGCCTCGACGAGCGGCCGCGGCTGCCCCTCCAGCACCAGCCGCACCTGCTCGAAGAGCTCCACCCGGTGACAGATCATCAGGAGATCGTTGCCGGCGGCGAGGGCGAGGGCGAGCGTGTCGTCGAAGGAGCCCGTGTTCAGGATCGCCCCCATGTCGAGGTCGTCGGTCATCACGAGGCCGTCGAAGCCCATCTCGCGCCGCAGCAGGCCGTCGATCATCACAGGCGAGAGCGACGCGGGGCGGACGGTCGCCTCGAGGGCTGCGTAGTGCACGTGGCCGATCATCATGCTGTCGACGAGCGGCACGAAGTGGCGAAACACGGCGAGCTCATGCGCCTCGAGCTCCGCCCGCGAGCGGGCGACCGACGGGAAGCCATAGTGCGGATCCTCGCCGGCCATGGAGTAGCCCGGAAAATGCTTGCCACAGGAGAGGATGCCGCCGACCCGGAGCCCGGCGTTGAACTCGCCCGCCAGCGCCGTCACCTCCGCCGCGGTGCGGCCGTAGCAGCGGCCGCGGAGCGAGTTGTCGGCCTCGTCGTCGAACGAGATGTCGAGCACGGGGCAGAGGTCGAGGTTGAAGCCGAACAGCCGCAGGAGCCGCG
>JBJTRH010000418.1:0-3706 GCA_046076065.1 Planctomycetaceae bacterium
AAAAGACGGCAGCGCGTGAGCCCGAGCCTGCACAGCTCGAAACTGTTGCCATTGCCCTGAGCCTTCATACAGAGGAATGGGAATCAATCCGAGTGGCTTTAGAACATCCGCAGTCTGTCTTACTCACAGACGACACGGCGGCGAAGTTGCTGACCCGTGCGCTTGACGCTCGAGCCGTCTCCATCTTGCGGTGCTCAAGGTAAAAGTGCACTGTATCGGCCAGCGTCCTGCCGAAGGAGTCTAGAAGATTCTTCGCTTTCATCGGCATGTGGCGAAGCTCTGAATCAAAGTTAGGCCCCTCTAGACCGTTTTTGTTGAGTTCCTGAAGAATTTCAGCCGCCTTTGCCTTCGCAAGGGTCTTTAAATTGAAGCGGCATCCTCTGGAATTTGACCCTTGCCGCCTCACATCGACCTGATAGACGATGTGACACATAGACATTTGAGTGCGGATTATGGGGAACGTTTTGCGAATAAGTTTACTTTTTTGCTTCTTCACAAAGGTCATGCAGTCTGAATAAATTTTGTCAAATCAGATTGTTTTGGTTGTCCATCAAGGCACCTTGGAGTGTTCATAGTGATTAGCTTGGAGGGGTGGTAGAGTGGTTTATTGCACCGGTCTTGAAAACCGGAGAACGGAAACGTTCCGCGGGTTCGAATCCCGCCCCCTCCGCCACTAGTTGGGGATGAGCAGCTTAGAGCCATCTCAGGACTCAAATCCGCCAAAGTCATAAACGAAGTCATAAATCGGCACCGACGTTTAGGGTGTCCATCGACGTACAATTGGCGGCAATCGCCGGGGGCCAGGCCGCCAATTCGCCCCGTGATCAAGATGCCCTGATGCTCCAGCCCGGATAAGTTCTTCTCCCCTTTTCACGCCCTCAGTTCCAACGCATCCTTTCCGGATATGCCCCGCGGAGCACCCCTTCCCGAAAACCAGCCTGAGGCTGGCGCCGATCCGTTAAAGGCCCTTCGTCTAAAACTAAAGGAGTTCGAGAATCAGTTGTTGACCACACAAATATCTGATCTCTCGCCCCTGCCGAATTTGGCCTGGCGCGAAGGGGATTTGAACGATTTGGCCACTCTAGTGCATGCCGTTTACATGACTAAGCATGAGCGTGAAGGTACAACCGGAGGGAGAGAGCTCCTGTGGGTTGATAGGGAGTATCAAAGCCTGCGGCTTTTCAAAACCATAGGCAACATGATCAGAGCTGTCCCTGTGCGTCCATTGGCAGCGATTCAAAGGGAACTAGTTAAGATTGATCCCGCTTACAACCCTGCACACTTCATGCTGAGCCCCGAAAAAGTGGCCATCGCTCTGAAAAACCGCGACCACCGCTTTCGGGAGCTCGTCAGGTTAAGCGCAGCGTTGGGGAAACCCAAAAACTGCATCACCAATGTGCCGGTGGATGAGTTCAAAGACGTCCTCCGCGAACTTTGTCCTGACGTCCTCCATCAACTCGAAATGGGATTTGAATTGCACAAGGGAAAAAGAGTTGAACGATTGATCTCACGGACACTTTTTCTCGATTTGCAAAGGCAGGAACTGGTGTGGCGCCTACTATACTGGGACCAAGTGGAGGTCATGGCGGGATGGATCCTCGGGCTTCACGATGACAGGCTCACCGAGCTCCTGTCTGGTATAGCGACTCATCTGCCAGAAACACCGGAAGAATTTTTAGTGCGGCGCAATCGCAGCGCCACCAAAAGACGAGTTGCAAAGCACCGCAGCAAGCATTCCAAGGCTTCAGACTAACGCGCGTAAGCATCGTAAAATAGTTGGCTGAGAAAGGTCTTGCGCCCGCTCTGTTGGCTTGGTTTCAAGCGGAGCCAGCCCGAATCATGCCAAAAAATCGTTACGGGTTTCAGGGAAGCAGCGACCGGAATTTAGCGGTTTGCGTTACAAGACTGACAGACAGTCATTTACCGCTTAAAAAGTCCTGAAATATCACCGACTGTTTGGGCATGGAACAAAATCACCGTCATGCCCCTTGCAAAAGCAACGCAGCATCCTCTCAAGCCTTTACCCCCAATCAACCCGATTGGATTCGACTGCCGCGAGCCGGCGAAAAGTGTCCGTACTCAAACTTGAGCCGCTCGACGCTGAACAACCTGATTCTTCCGTGTAAGGCCAACAAGAACTGTCCGCCCGTGAAAAGTTCTGTGGTCCGCCAAAAAGGTGCCACGCGTGGTGTGCGCTTGATCCACAGGGCAAGCCTCATGGCGTACATCGAAGCAGGAAAGGAAACCGCATTTGGGCAAGATGCAAAGGTCAGCTCAAACGGCTCGCTGCATTCGCTAAAGGAACGGCTATCAGCGATTACCCGTGTTCAGACCTTCAGCATCGGAGGCAATAAAAAACCAAAATTTGGGAGCCTTATCCCTTTCAAGGCGCCGCACTCAAGACTTTCGGACACCCCGAATCCACGCAGCCGCAGGCTCCACGCGGCAGTGTGCTCAACTGAACGGAGCCTTGAGTGAATAAAAAATACTATGGCTGTACATACAAACATCAGCTGGACGGATCACACGTTCAACCCATGGATCGGCTGCGCAAAAGTCAGCGAAGAGTGCCGCTTCTGCTATGCGGAAACGGTGGCCGGCAGCAAGCCTGCCATCCGTACCGAGTGGGGTAAGGGCAAACTCAGGCTTCCCGCGAGCGAGGACGCTTGGAAGCATCCCATACGCTGGAACGAAGAAGCAAAGCGTGAGGGGGTGCGCAGAAAGGTTTTCTGCGCCTCCATGGCCGACGTATTCGATCCAGAAGCGCCAATCGGGAGTCTCGAGCGCCTCTTCGATCTGATCCGCAAAACACCCCACCTATATTGGCTCCTGCTCACAAAGCGTCACCAGTTCATTCAACAGCTGTTGATGGCGATTAGCGTTTGGAAGCTACTTCCGCTCTCAAACGTCTGGATCGGCTTCAGCGCCGGCGATCAGGAAAATTTTGATAATCGCTGGCCCATCATCCGAGAAATCCCCGCAGTGGTCAGGTTTTGCAGCTACGAGCCAGCGCTTGGGCCTCTAACGCTACCCGCCAATACCGTTGGTAATCTACATTGGTTGATCTGCGGTGGCGAGACCCATGCAGAAAAGTTTATGGGGCGCTCAATGGAGCCTGCCTGGGCACGGGGCATTCGGAACCAGTGCGTACAAAAGCAAATTCGGTTTTTCTTCAAGCAGTGGGGCAACTGGATTCCAGACGGCGAGAAGCACGACTGGCACGGCAAGACATCGGCCACATTTAAGGAAAAGGGGGAACTTCTTGATGGGGTCATGTGGCAGCAATTCCCAACACTAGCATGCGCAATCTAAACATCCGATTCTGACCCTAAAAAACTTATGACCGCACAATCAATCCGACAAACCGAGTCCCGAGGACTCAAAGTCCAAGAGAACAAAATGAGAGCAACAAAAACAACAATCGAAAACTATGCAGCCGATCTCGCCGTAGGCTGTTTCTCAAGTCCGGCGAAAATGAATCCCAAGGCGAATTGCGCTTTGGATAAGAACGATGGAAGCGGGGCTGTTAGCGCAACCCCGCTCCCAGAAGCGTACCCAATCGATCAAAACGGATACTATGCGAAGACATTAATTCCTGAAGAAGCTGCTGACAACCTCCCAATTACCGGCGTGGTAGAATTAGTGGAAACCCACTGTCTTCATCCCAATCCGTTAAGCGATTCGATTTACGGGAGCAAAGTTCCGG
>JBJTRH010000419.1:0-3427 GCA_046076065.1 Planctomycetaceae bacterium
GCCTCGATCTGCCGCACCCGCTCGCGGGTGACGCGGAAGATCCGGCCCACCTCCTCGAGCGTGTAGGTGTAGCCGTCGGTGAGCCCGTAGCGGAGGCGGATGATCTCCCGCTCGCGATACGTGAGCGTCTTGAGGAGCGAATCGATCTTGTCGCGGAGCAGCCCGTGCGTGGTCGAGAGCGTGGGGCTGATCACCCTGACGTCCTCCACGAACTCGCTGAAGCTCGCGTCTTCGCTCTCCCCGACCGGTCGGTCGAGGCTCATCGGCTGCCGCCCCATCTCCAGCACGCGGCGGGCCTCCTCGAGCGGAACCGACGCAGCCTCGGCGATCTCCTCGGGCGAGGGCTCGCGGCCCAGTTCGTGGAGCAGCTTCTTGGCGGTCGTCCGGAGCTTGGAGAGCACGTCGATCATGTGCACCGGGATCCGGATCGTGCGGGCCTGGTCGGCGATCGCCCGCGTGATCGCCTGCCTGATCCACCAGGTGGCGTACGTGGAGAACTTGAAGCCGCGGCGATACTCGTACTTGTCGACGGCCCGCATCAGCCCGGTGTTGCCTTCCTGGATGAGGTCGAGGAACGAGAGCCCGCGGTTGCGGTACTTCTTGGCGATCGACACCACCAGGCGGAGGTTCGAGGCCGAGAGGTTCCGCTTGGCGGCTTCGTATTCCACCTTCAGCTTCTCGAGCATCTGCACGCGGGTGCGGAGCGACCGCGGGCTTTCCAGCGTGGTGAGCATCAGGTCGCGGAGCTCCTTGCGCATGTCGGCCCGGTCGTCGCACGACAGCGTGCCGGCCTTCATCGCCCGGAGGTCCGACTGGAGTCGGTCCATGCGGCCCGACATGCCCCGCAGGATCTTCACCAGCGGCTGCACGCGACGGGTGCGGAGGCTGAGCTCCTCCACGAGGTGCAGCGACTTGGCCCGCAGCCGGCGGAACCGCAGGCGGGCGGCGCGGGCCTCGTCGGGGGGCGTACGGGTGCTGATCAGTTTGCGGAACTCGGCCCGGCTCTCGCCCATCAGGTGATCGAGCGTGGCAAGGTTGTGGGGCATCCGCGACTGGATCTGCTCCTTCGTGAGCCGCTCAGTGAGCGACACCTTGATGGTGCGATCGAAGGGGAGCGTGCCCTGGTGAACCTTGCGGAGGGTGTCGACCGTGGCCTGCAGCGAGTAGGCGCAGCCGAGGATCGCCCGCCGGAACCGCTTGCGGGTGACCTCGATCCGCTTCGCGAGCGAGATCTCCTCGCGGCGGGTGAGCAGCGGGATCTCCGCCATCTGCGCGAGGTACATCCGGATCGGATCGTTGGCCGCGTTGGACGGTGGCGTGGTGATCGCCTCGTCGCGGCGGGGCTGCACGGCGGCCGGCTTCGCGGACGGACTCGCGGACGAAGTCGCGGCCGGCGGATCGGGGGGCGTGTCGACCAGCTCGATGCCCTGCTCCTCGAGCGCTACGAGCAAGACGTCGATCTTCTCGGGATCGACCGCCTCGTCGGGGAGGTAGGCGTTGACCTGGTCGAAGGTCAGGTATCCGAGCTCGCGGCCGCTGGCAATCAGACTCGCCAGGTCGGTGTCGCCCTGCCCAGGCACGGCCGGCGGCCGCGGCGTGGGTGTCGAGCCGGCGGTGGACGAGGTGATACGGTTCTTCATGGGTCGGTTCTCCTTCACCATCCTATCTCGCTCGCCTGCCTGCCCCCCGTGCCGCGGAGGAGATTCCGCGGAAACGACTGCAGCGACGAGTTGGGCATCCTCACCCATCCTTGGGTTCGGACATGCCCGGTACGGACACTGGCTCCACGGTCTCCGGCATTCCCTGGGCGGTCCGCCGTTCGGCGAACAGCCGCTCGAGAAGCTCGGCTTCCGACTGGGAATCGAGCCGGCTGGTCTTGATGGCCCGCGCCGCGGCATGCGCCTGCCGTTCGGCAGCGCGTCGTCGCAGGGCCTCGGAGAAGTGGGCGACCCGCGCCTCGGGGTCGCCGGCCGCCCGCGCCGTCTCGGATTCGTCCACGGCGACGAGCAGGCTCTGCAGCGCCGGATCGGCCAGTTCCATCAGCAGGTCGGCGAGGCCCGCGGCCCGCCCCGACGCGTGGAGCCGCTGGGCGGTTTCAAGAACTTCGCGGCAGGCCGGCGTCTCGACATCGGCCGGCCGCACCTCGCGCACGATCAGGCCGACGCTGTCGGGCACGCTCACGAGCACTTCCAGCACCTCGCGATCCCAGGCGGGCAGTCGCGTCGGGCGGACAGGAACCGCCCGCGCGGCGTCGGCGAGAGGCTGGCCGCGACGGAGTTCGGAGAGGCGGCCCCGGAGCACGTCGCGCGACAGGCCGAACCGCCGCTCCAATCGACCGAGGATCTGGTCCTCGCGGAGCTGCCGCTGCGCCCCGGCGAGCGACGACCGCGACGCGGCCGCCGCCAGTGCCTTGAGCACGCTCTCGACCGACGCGAGTGCGGCGTCGTCGCCGGCATCCGGGGCCAGGCTGGCGAGGGCCTCGTCGAGGCGATAGTCGAGCGGATCGCAGGCCCCGCCCACGATCTGCTCGAAGGCGTCGCGGCCCCGCTCGATGAGGAGGTCGCAGGGGTCGACGCCCGAGGGCATTCGTGCGATCCGCACGTCGATGGGCTCGGCGAGCAGCACCTCGAGCACCTCGTTGGCCCGGCGGCGGCCGGCATCGTCGCCGTCGAGCACGAGCACGATCCGGTCGGCGTAGCGCCGCAGGAGCTTGGCGTGCCGCTCGCCGAGGGCTGTGCCGAGCACGGCCACCACCTCGCCAACCCCGGCCTGCCGGGCCGCGAGGCAGTCGGTGTAGCCCTCGACGACGACGGCCCGGCCCGAGGCCGCCATCGCCTCGCGGGCGGAGTCGAGGCCGTAGAGCATGGAGCTCTTGGAGAACAGCGGCGTCTCCGGCGAGTTGATGTACTTGGCCGAGTCGGGACGATCGCCGGGCAGCACCCGGCCCCCGAATGCCACGCAGCGAACCTGGGGATCGCGGATCGGGAAGATCACCCGACCGCGGAAGCGGTCGTAGTGGCCCGATCGGTCGTCCCGCTCGATCGCGAGCCCGGCTTTGACGAGCGAATCGCGGCTCATTCCCGCGGCCGACGCCTGACGCAGCAGCCAGTCCCAGGCGGGGGGCGCGAAGCCGAGATCGAACCGCTCGATCGTGTCCGTGGAGAGCCCGCGGCCCCGCAGGTAGTCGCGGGCGGGGGCCGCCTCGGGCGACGTGTTGAGAAAGTCTCGAAACCGCTCGGTGGCCCAGGCCATCACCGTCCGGAGCGTGGCCTTGTCGTCCGCCGGCAGGCCGCCCCGGCCCCGCGGCAGCGTGATGCCCGCCCGGTCGGCGAGCTGCTCGAGCGCCTCGCGGAACTCCACCTTCTCCATCCGCATCACGAAGCTGAACACGTCGCCGCCGACGTCGCACACCCAGCAGCGGTAGGTC
>JBJTRH010000420.1:0-8383 GCA_046076065.1 Planctomycetaceae bacterium
GTCGTAGACGGCGAGGTTCACTTGCCACCAGCCTTCTTCTTGCCGGTCGGAGCCGCGGGGCCGCCGACCTTGCGGATCTTATTGGTCTGCATCACGGTGACATACGAGCCGATGGGGCCCGGAACCGCGCCGCGAATCACGAGGAGATTGTTCTCCCGGTCGATGCGAACGAGTTTCACGTTCCGCATCGTCGACCGCTCGTTGCCGTAGCGGCCCGCCATTCGCTTCCCCTTGAACACACGGGCCGGCGAGGTGTTCATGCTCGTGCCGCCCTGATGGCGATGCACCTTCTTCACGCCGTGGCTGGCACGCTGCCCCTTGAAGCCATGCCGCTTCATCACGCCCGCCGTGCCGCGGCCCTTGCTGGTGCCGGTGACGTCGACGAACTCGACGCCCTCGAAGAGATCGACCGTGAGCACCTGCCCCACCTCGGCCCCCTCGTAGACACCGCGAAACTCCCGCACGAACCGCTTCGGCTCGCAATCAGCCTTCGCCACCGCGACCACGCCAGCCTCGCCGCGCCGCTTCGCACGACGACTGTCGAGCTTGGCAACCTGGCCGCGGACGCTCTTGCTCGCGAGCCGTCGCGGCTTGTCGAGGAAGCCGATCTGCACGGCCGAATAGCCGTCGCGATCGGGCGAGCGCACGAGCACTACCGGGCACGGACCGGCTTCGATCACCGTGACGGGCACCGCGGCACCGTTGGCGTCGAACACCTGCGTCATCCCGACTTTTCGGCCCAGCAAGCCCTTGCGACCCGCTTTGTCCGTTGATTTTGTCGCTGTCGCCATGTTTGATCGCCGTCGGCACACCACCCGACCGCTGTTTGGCAGCGGCCGACTGATGTTCCGCGTCACGCTCGAAGCCGTTGGCTGCGGGAGCGAAGGAAACGCCTGTTTCCAGCCTTACCCACAACGCCTTCCAAGCATGCCCTGACGTGCGCTCCTGTGTGAAACCCTGCGTGAAAACCGTGAACTGCCGGCAGCCGCAGCCGCCGACCACCTACCTCGACGAAGCCTTGATCTTGATGTCGACGCCAGCAGGAAGGCTCAGTTTGTTGAGCGCCTCGATCGTCTTGGCCGTCGCCTGAACGATGTCGATCACCCGCTTGTGAGTGCGGATCTCGTACTGCTGCCGGGCCTTCTTGTCGATGTGCGGGCTCGAGAGCACTGTGTACCGCTCGATCCGCGTGGGGAGCGGGATAGGGCCGTGAACTTCGGAGTTCGTCCGCTTGGCGGTGTCGACGATCTCAGCCGCGCTCTGATCGAGCACAGCGTGATCGTAGGCTTCCATGCGGATACGGATGATTTCCTGCGTCGGCCCGGCCACAGCACTACTCCAAACATTCCTTCCGGCGATGACCCAAGGCGACGACACGCCCCGGGACCATCTCCATCGATCGGTTCGCAGCCGGACTTTCGACTATCCTGAACGGATGCCGTGTCCCGGCCGAAAAGCAGCCCCACAAGGGGCCGTGTTTCACGCGTGCCCACGCGAAAAGCCGGATTTTCCGGCCTCGACGGGCATACCTGCGGCGAGACGAGAAATGTAAACCTGCCCGGAACCGCTGTCAACACGCTGGAAAAACCGGGCCGCACGACGGCCATCTCGAGCGATCTTCCACCCGATGAACCTGTCAAACGACCCTCTTTTGAGGCCCCAGATCATCGTCATCATGGGGGTGAGCGGGTGCGGCAAGACCGTCGTTGGCCGCCGCCTGGCGGCAGGACTTCGGATGGCATTCATCGATGCCGACGACCTGCACCCCGTGGCGAACGTGCGGAAAATGACGGCTGGAGAGCCACTCACGGATGCCGACCGCGGCCCCTGGCTCGAGGCGGTGGCCCGGGAAATGACGGCTGCCGCTGGGGAACCGGGGTTGGTCATCGCCTGCTCGGCTCTCAAGCGGACCTACCGCGACCAGCTGCGGCGTGCGGCCCCGAACCTGGTGCTCGTATGGCTCACGGGGCCCACGCAGCTGATCCGCGACCGTCTGGCTGCCCGCACCGGCCACTTCATGCCGGCCGACCTGCTCCAGAGTCAGTTGGAGACGCTCGAGCCTCCGGCGGCGGACGAGCGGCCGATCGTCGCCGACACCACACCCCCCCCGAAGGAGATCGCGGCGTCGATCGCCGCGAGAGCGAACCTCCCTTTTCCGGCGGAATGATTCCGTCTCGCCTGTGACGACCGCGAATCCGGGAGGCGCGCGTTCGGAGTTTCGCGAGCGGGCGTCCTCAACACTCGGCCAGTTCTAGCGCGGCTGCCTCCGCTCCTGCCGGATCGCGATCGGCACATGGCCGACTTCGAGGCCTGGCGGAGGAACGACGATCAGCGCTGGGTCGAGGGATGCCAGCGAGCCGGTGGTGGGTGGGGCGAGATAGTCGCGATCCTTCGCCCACGTGCGATGGATGAGTTCGATCCGCCGCTGAGCCTCCTCTCGTTCGGCGACGGTGAGCCCCGCCACGATCATCGCGGGCTGGTCCGCAAATCGATACCACGCATACGTCACTGTGCTGCCGTCGCCGAGCGTCGTTTCGAAGGGCCCGGCGACGGGTCCGGGACGACGAAACGGGCTGTCTGGTTCGTCGGGCGTGACGTACGCGGCCTGCTCACGTCCCCGCGGAGCGTCGAAGCGGCGATCGCCAAGGCCGGTGCCGCCCGGAACGTCGCCGGGATCGACGGCCACCCAACGCGGCCGCCCACCGCCGCCGGGAGCATTCAGCTTCGAAAGTCGGAAATACTCGGGCAGCCGCACCCGCCTGCCGCCGCCTTCTTCGACCGGCCGCACGAGGTCGGCGTTCCAGCGGTAGCCGAAACTGGTGGCGTCGTGCACGGTCGGCGTGCCGATCCGCGGCCAGTCGATCTCGGACCGGTTCTCCTTGGCCGTGTCGTCGGGAAACAGTCGCCAGGTCGAACCACCCCCCGGCTTGAACTCCTGCACGAAGGTGCCGCGCTCATCGAACGCCCCATCCGGCGCAGGGGCCCCCGCGAACCAGCGGCGCACAGCGTCGGTGATCGCCGTCGACGAATACGCGGTGAGCCGATGCAGCACCACCGTGCGGCCCTCGGAGTCGGCCGGAAACGACATCGGCGTTACCCGTCCGTAGGTCTCGCCGTCGGGCGACGGCGTTGCGATCGCAGCGGGGATCCACTGCGTCTCCATCTGAAAGGCCTTGTTTGGGTCGGAGGGCCTGGTGTCGAGGAGTTTGCCGGCGAGTTCGGGACGCTGCCCCACGTGCTCCGCCCAGAAGGTCGGCGTGAAGAAGCAGAGCGGCCCCTTGAAGTTCGACGTGTTGACGAACAGCGTCCAGCACTGGTCGCCCATCGGCCCACGGCGGCCCGAGCCATCGGCCTGCGGCGCGACGAGCGGCAGCGGCACGTAGCCGTAGCCGAACAGTTCGCCACACGTGCCCGGGTCGAGGTTGAGCCCGTCGGGCGGCCAGACCACCCACTGGCTGAGCTGGGCGATCCCATACTTTCCAAGCGGCTTGCTCCAGTCGCGGCCCTTCCCCGCGCCGGGGCCATTCGCCCACGCCGCGAAGTCCGGAGCGACGCCGCCCATGATGAACTTCGGCGTGGTCGTGGCGAAGCGGGTGTCGCGCCACCAGCCGAGCCCGCCCTCGATATCGGAATACATCTTCCTCGGCTTGTCGCCAGGATCCGGCTTGCCATCGGGCCCCCGGGCGAACTGGGCAAACATCCAGGTGCCGAACAGCCCGGACTGAAACCGTGGCCCCGGATACCGTTCGACGAGCGGCCAGGCGGCCGCGTAGAGCGAGAAGCCCGCGTTGAACTCCTCCGGCACGCGGCCGACCGGCACCAGCATGTAGCCCGACATCTCGGCGGCGACCGGCGCGGCGGGATGGGGCGACGGTTCGGTCGGGGTGAACGCGGGGGCGTCGGCCACGACGATGGACCGCATCGCCTCGCCGAGTGCCCGGCCCACGAGGAGCGAGGTCTCGGCGTTGCCGAACTCGTGGTGGCCGTGGCCCGGATTCGGCGAGTCGCCCGGCTCCCGGACGAACGCCGCCGTCGGCACGAACAGCACCCGCGAGCCGCCGTCGGCGCCACGGAGTTCCGCGCGGCCGGCCGCGTTTTTCTGGGCAGTGCGGAGAGTGTTCCAGCTGTCGGGGGCGTCGACCCACGGCCCGGTGAGCTCGCCGATCACGACCGGCAGATCCGGCGCGCCGAGGTCGCTCCGCACGTCCTGGATCAGGTTGACGAGGTTCTGCTCGTATTCGGGCAAGGCGTGCTCGGGGTCGCAGCCGTCGTTCCAGCCCTGATACCAGACGAACCCGGAGAGCCGGGGCTCGGCGGCGGCGAGCGCGGGAAACTCCTCACCGATCCGGGCGAGCGCGGTGCGCACGTCGTCGATCATGCGGCGGTAATACGGGCCGACCTCGCCTCCCGACGACGGCGGCCGAAAATCCCGGAACAGGCTCTTGCCGCCCCAAGCCGTCTTGATGAGCAGCACCGGCTCGTCGATCGCGTCGCCGACGATCTCGCCGAAGCCGAGTTCCGGACCGAAATGATGCTTGTCGAGGTAGGGCGTGAAGCCGAAGCCGAGGCCACCGGTCTTCACGGGCTTCGACTCGGGCTGATAGCGGACGAACACATCGTCGCGGGTCCGCCAGGAGCCGTCCGGGCCGCGGAGCTGGGCCACGAGCAGCGCGGTGCTCTCCTGCCGCCCCAGCCACTCGAGCGTGCCGCGACCGCCGTTGTAGTCAGGCCCGCCGAGGTCGACGACGGCCTGGCCTTCCATGTTCGACTGCCCGGCCAGGACAAACACCCGGCACGTCCCGGGGCCGGCAGCATGGCATGGACCGGCGGCGGCACTCCAGCACACCGCGGCGATCGCAACCGCGACTGCGGTGCGTTGAATCTGCATGATGCACGTTCCCGAGACGGATGCCGGCTCACCCGGCCAAGTACTCCCGGGAGATTCTGATCAGGAACAGGGCGATTTGGTCAACGCCATCGCCGCCGCGCTGCGAGGCCGCAGGCCACACCGGCCAGAATCACGCCGACGGCGGACGGCTCGGGCACGGGGGCAATCCTCGGGGATGGCGCGTTGTAGGGATCGGCATCGAACAACCCGGTCGCCATGAAGCCCGCCATGTCGAGGATGTCCGCGAGGCCGTCGTAGTTGAAGTCGCCCTCGGCCCACGAGGCCGACGAGCCCGCGTTGAACCTGCCGCTGCCGACCACATTGCCCACGTCGAGGATGTCGACCACCCAGTCGAGATTCGTGTCGCCGGGTGCCGCGTAGCCGACCGTGAACGACCCGTCGCCGTTGTCCCGCCAGCCGACCGTGAACGCACCGCCGGTCGCGGCCGCGGCGCTCGACGTGATCCCGGTCGTGCCGCCACCGAGGACGCCGGCGACGATCTGGCTCACGAGGCCCGATGAGGTCTGCCCGGCGGCGACCGTGAGCATCCCGAGGCCCACGTCCACCTGGCCGGTGTTCGTGAGCCCGGGCACAGTGGCCTGCACCTGCGGCGCCACCGAGAGCGTCGCTCCCGGAGAAACCGCCACGCCGCTTGCCGCGAGCGCGTTGGCGTGGCCGAGCTGCAGCACGCCCTGCGTGATCGACGTGGACCCCGAAAACGTGGTGGCCGCCGCGAGCACCTGCGTGCCGGCGCCCGTCTTCACGAGCGAAATCGTGCCGGTAGGGTTGGCGATCAACCCGGCGAAGGTGCCGGACCCGCCGGCCACGCCGATCGTGAGCACCGTGCTGCCTGTGGACGTCTTCGTGATCGACCCGCTGCCGAGGAGGGCATCCACGAAAATGCGCGGGGCGGTCTGCGCGTTGAAGCGACCGTCCGGTCCGAGCGAAAGGTCGGCCCGATTGCTCGTCCAGTCGATCACGCCCCGGCCAGCGGTGAACCCCGCTCCCATCACGCCGTTCACTTCCAGCGTGGCCGCGGAGCCGAGCTGCATCGCGATGTCACCCTGGCCGGTCGTATTGGGACTCGTGAAGGTGGTGCCCGGACTCACCCGCACCAGGCCGTCGCCGGAGAGCGTGGTCGTGCCGGTCGTGCCGAAGGTCACCGTCGTCGTCCCGGAGAGGGCGAGCACCGTTCCCTCGGCGGCGGTGTAGACGCGGCCGGGCCTGGCGAACGACGTGTTGGTGAGGCTGAGACCGCCGCCGGCAACCGCGATCGTGCCCGACGCCGTGTTCGACCCGGTGAGAAACAGCGTGCCGACGCCGTTCTTGGTGAAGCCGCCCGAGAGCGGTGCCGTGATCGTGAGCGCGCTCGACACCACCACGGCCGCTCCCGTGCCGCCAAACGTGAGCGAGCCCCCGTTGCCCGCGGTGATCGTGCCCGTTGTGGCAGCGTGCGAGAGCACGTTGAGCGTGATCGGCGCGTCGAGCGTGATCGTCGCCGGTCCGCTCGATGTCGAGCCGATCGTCGCGACCGATCCCGCCGAACTCGGCACCCCTGCCGACCAGTTGGTGCCCGTCGTCCACGAACCGCCCGTCGCCGGCATCCACGCCGACGAGAGGGCCGGTGATGCGACGATCCCCCGGACCGTGAGCGACATGGTCTGACTCGTCGCCCCCGGCAGGTTCTCGTCGGACAGGCTCAGCGAATACGTGCCCGAAAACACCCCGGTCGTCGCGGTCGGCAGCGAGAGGCTGAAGCCACGCGACGATCCCGATGCCAGGCTCGTGAACGGCGCCAGCGTGGTCGAGAACACGCTCGATCCGCTCGAGCTGATCCCGTCGAGGTCGAGCTTCGCGGTCCAGGCAGACCCGAGGGAGCCCGCCCGATTGAAGATCGAGAAGCTGCGGCTGGCTGTCCCGGATCCCAGTGCGAGGGTCCCGAAGTCGATGTCCATGCTCGTCAGCGTGGTGCCCGACGCGAACGAGCCGATGGCATGGTCCAGCACGCTCATCGACACGCTCTGACTGAAGGTCGGCTCGACCGTCAGCGGCGTGGCGGCTGCCGCGGAGACGGTGCCCGTCAGCGGACCGGCGGTGCCCGTCCTGACGGTGAGCAGGTGCGTGGTGGCCCCGCCGAGCGCCATGTCGGAACCGGTGCCGGAGCCCGCGAACAGCCCCGACGAGGCGTAGCTGTAGTCGAGCCGGGCCGCGCCCGTGGACGAGGTGACCGGAATCGAGTTCGACACCGACAGCGTCCCCGAGATGGTCGCGCCCCGAATCACGGTGGCGGGCAGCGACCCGAGCGAGGCCGAGAGCTTCGGCGGGGCCGCCACGTTCGACGAAATCTTCGCCCCCGTCACGAACAGCATCGCGTCTTTCGCGGGAATGCTGTCGCCCACGTACATGCCCCAGCGAAACTCGCTCAACCCCGTCGGGCGGTCGAACGCACCGTAGCCTGCGTACTGGTCGTCCATGTAGACGGCATAGTTCGTGCCGTTGTCGTAGACCGTGATGTCGAACGGCTGGCCGACCATGTTCGTCGCCAGCACCTCGTCGGTGCCCCGGCGGTGGTTGAGGGTGACGTCGCCATTGCCGTTGGTGTTGATCATCACCGCCCAGTCGTTGTCCGAGTTCTTGGCCTGGAAAATGGCGGCCCCGAGCGGCTTGATGATGGTGTAGGTGCCCTGCCACTTGAACCAGCCGTCGCCGGCGGCCCAGTCGATGTCCGGGTTGAACGACTCGATGCGGGCGGCGTTGACCCGGTCGTTCTGGACGTTGACCTCGTCCTTGAAGAGCCGGAACACCTGCGTGGTCCCGTCCTCCTGGTACCACCGCGACCACTTGGAGAACGAACCCCGCATCACGCTCGGGTTGCCCAGCGTGTGCAGGCGGAGATTGCTGATGATGGGGTTGCCCTTGTTGGGGCCGACCTCCACCAGGGTGTTGTTCACGTTGATGACCGATCCCGTGACACCGGCGGTGGACGTGGTGCCGATCGGGATGGCGTTGCTGGCCAGCAGCTGCTGCCAGGCCGCGTCGGTGCCGGTCTGCGTGAAGAGCGTGCTGACGTCGACGGCCGGACACGCGCGGCCGATCGCGAACACGGCGGCGGCAGCCACGACGAGGCGGACCGTCGTCCTGAAACGGCTCGAGGGTTCGAAGAACGGCATGGCCATCGACACGCGCACGGTGCAGCGACAGGACAGGGAGCGGCGACCCATCCCGCAGGCCCCACTACGAAACGCTGCCGATTATAGGTCGAGGCTTGGGCGACCGACGCCTCACGGGCCGTGACCCAAACGGGTGAGACTGGGCAGCGAAGTGCTGCCCCATGCCCCACATCAACGCAGCGAGAGACTACCCGTGCCCCACATCAACTCAGCTCGGGGCTGCCCGTACCCCGTAGCCGGCGTATGCCGCCAAGCGAAGCCACGATGGCCGCGGTCCTGTCGTCCCCGTGGCCGTTCCTGCGGGCGACACGATCGCAGGGCTACG
>JBJTRH010000421.1:0-2087 GCA_046076065.1 Planctomycetaceae bacterium
AGGGCGAAGAAAGGGTTCTGCGTGGTGGCGCCGATGAGCGCGATCACGCCGCTCTCCACGTCGGGCAGGAGCACGTCCTGCTGGGCCTTGGAGTAGCGGTGGATCTCGTCGATGAACAGGCAGGTCTTCTGACCGTCGTCCTCGAGCCGCCGCCGCGCCGCCTCGAGCACATCGCGGAGCTCCTTCACGCCCGACGCCGTGGCGGAGAGCTCCACGAACCGCCGCTTGGTCTCGGTGGCGATGATCTCGGCGAGCGTCGTCTTGCCCACGCCCGGCGGGCCATAGAGGATCACGGAGCCGAGCCGGTCGGCCTCGATCAGTCGCCGCAGCAGCTTGCCCTGGCCGACCACGTGCTCCTGGCCCACGTAATCGGCGAGCCGGCGCGGCCGCATCCGGGCGGCGAGGGGCGCGGCCCGGGCGACATTGGCGGCACGCGAGGCGGCAAAGAGGTCGGGCATGTCGCGGATCTCCCCCGCCCGTCGCGGGCCCTCAGCCCGCCCAGACGAACTCGACGGGACTGGCGATCTCCGGGTGCAGACTCTTGTGCACCGGGCAGGTGTGCGCCGCCTGCTCGAGGAGCGACCGCTGCGGGTGGTCGGCCGGCAGGGGAATCGTGATCCGGGTCGCGAGCGACGCGATGCGCCGCGGCGGCTCCTTCGTCATCTCCTTCACGGTCTCGACGGTCATGCCCTTGAGATCGATGCCGTGCCGCTCCGCCACGATGCCCATGATCGTCATCATGCAGGCCCCCAGCGCCGTCGCCACGAGGTCGGTCGGGGAGAAGCTCTCGCCCTTGCCGTGGTTGTCGACCGGCGCGTCGGTGACGAGCGTGGTGCCCGAGGGCCCGTGGGTGGCGCGGCACCGCAGCCCGCCTTCGTAGATCGACGACACTTTGACCACGATTCCTGCTCCCTGGCGTGAGGGTCCGGCCCCCGGCGGGGGCTGCCGAACCGGGTGCTGTCTATAACTGTTCGGCGTCAGTTTACCCGGCACCTTCGGCTGGCACATCACGTCATGGGATTCCGTTCGCTCCGGTCGTGCGTAGACGCTCTGCGTGCCGAGGGGCAGGCGGTGGTGGTCGATCACCCGGTCGATCCGCACCTCGAGATCGCCGAACTCCAGCGGCGGCTCTTTCGCGCCGGCGGGCCGGCCGTCCTGTTCGCCAGGCCCAAGGGCAGCGACTTCCCGGTGCTCGTGAACCTCTACGGCACGAAACGGCGGGTCGAGCGGATCTTCGCCGACACGCTCGACCGTGTCCGTCGGCTCGTGGAGCTCAAGCTCGACCCAACGGCGGCCCTGCGGAACCCCGTCCGCTACTGGCGCAGCCCATTCGACGCCCTCACGATGCTCCCCAAGCGGGTCCGCAACGGCCCCTCGCTCACCCGTTCGATCCCGCTCTCGCGGCTGCCGCAGGTGGTGAGCTGGCCGGGCGACGGCGGCCCCTTCATCACCCTGCCGGCGGTCTACAGCGAGCATCCCGACCGGCCGGGCACGAAGCACTCGAACCTCGGTATGTACCGCGTGCAGCTCGCGGGCAACGCCTACGAGCCCGACCGCCAAGCCGGGCTCCACTACCAGCTCCACCGCGGCATCGGCGTGCACCACGCCGCCGCCCTCGCCCGGGGCGAATCGCTGCGGGTGGCGATCTTCGTGGGCGGCTCGCCGGCGCTGCCCGTGTCGGCGGTGATGCCGCTGCCCGAGGGACTGTCAGAACTCACCTTCGCCGGCGCGCTGGCGGGCCACCGGATCCCGATGATCCCGCGGAAGGATCGACCGGCGATCTACGCCGACGCCGACTTCGTGATCGAGGGCACGGTACGGCCCGGGGCCACGAAGCCGGAAGGGCCCTTCGGCGACCACCTCGGCTACTACGCCCGCCAGCATGAGTTCCCGCTGCTCGACGTCGACCACGTCTGGCACCGCGAGGGGGCGATCTGGCCGGTCACCGTGGTCGGCCGGCCGCCGCAGGAAGACACCCTCTTCGGCTGGCTCGTCCACGAGCTCACCGGGCCGGTGATCCCCACGGTGCTCCCCGGCGTCTCGAGCGTGCATGCGGTCGATGCCTCGGGCGTGCACCCGCTGCTCCT
>JBJTRH010000422.1:0-2940 GCA_046076065.1 Planctomycetaceae bacterium
TCCAGGTGGCCGGGAGGCCCGTGTCGAACTTGCCGAGCGCCAGGAAGTTGGAGGCGTCGAGGATGTCGATCGACCAGTCGATGTTGGTGTCGCCCGGGGCCGCGTAGGCGGCCGTCAGCGAGCCGTCGCCGTTGTCGATCCAGCCCACGGCGCGGGGAATGCTCGAGGCCACTTCCGCCGCCGCCACGCTCGAGGTGATCCCCGAGGTGCCGCTCCAGGAGCCGTCGCCCCGGCCCTCGAGGATCTCGGCCACGAGCTGCGGGCCCGTCATGCCGCCCGCGATCGTGAGAGCCCCGCTGGTGAGGTCCACGAGGCCGTTGCCGGTGGCGAGGTCGAGGCTGGCCACGCTCGTGGTGGTGACGGGGGCCACCTGGCCCGTGCCACCGGCCACGACGACGAGCCGGCTCGCCGCGAGAGCCGACCCGTTGGCCAGCCTGAGCACACCTCCCTGCACGGTCGTGGATCCGGTGAGCGTGTTGGCCTGATCGAGCACGAGCGTGCCGCCGCCGGTCTTGACCACCGGGATCGAACCCGAGAGCGTGGGATAGCCGGCCTGGGTCTGGGTCTGCGTCCCGCTCGGCACGTTGATCGTGATCACGCTTGGGCCACCCCCCGACGTGAACACCAGGTTCAGGTCATTCCCGCTCTGGGCGATCGAGAAGGTGCCGCTGCCGAATGCATTGGCGAAGCCGCCGGTGCCGTTCGTGCCCGCGGAGATGATCCGAAACTTCGACGTGCTGAAGCCGGTGATGCCGCCCGCGGCCGTCGCGATCGTCCACGAATAGCTCCGTGCGGCGTCGAAGTTCGACGCTGGCCCGCTCGCGTCGGGACCGGTGCCAGACAGCGTCCACAGATTGATCCGGAATGGGTCGATCGAGGTGGCGGCGATCGACAGGCCGCCGCCGACCTGGATCAGGTCCCAGGAATCGGCGGCGCCGGCCACGCCGGTGCCGCTGAGCATCTGCCAGTTGTAGTTGGTGCCGGGATTCCAGGTTAGCCCCTGCGTGAAGCCGAGCGTGCCGGGGCTCGCACCCGGCGAGAACGTGGCTCCCGCATCGACCGTCGCCACCCCGCCGAACGTGCCGCTGCCACCGAGCGTGGCCCCGGCTGCCACCTGCAGCGCGCCCGTGGCGGTCGACTGATCACCGTTCAGGATGAGCGTACCGGCCGACACCGTCGTGCTGCCGCCGTAGGACGTCGCGAATCCTTCGCCACCGATGACGAGCGTGCCCCCGCCCCCCTTCACGAAGCCGGTGTCGGTGCCGGACATCGTGACGAACGGGCCGACCGTGGCGGTGCGGCCCGCGGGAACATCGAATGACTTTCCGTCGGCACCGCTCAGGTCGAAGAGGATCGAGGCTCCGCTGCCCGACGCGCCGGCGATCACGAGGTCGGTGGAGGCGTCGCGGGTGGTGAGCGCTCCTCCCGTCCAGGTGAGTCGGCGTTGCGAGGTGGCCGACGACGGTCCGGTTCCCGTGGACAGCGCGGCCGTCGCCAGCGTTCCTCCGGCGAGGGTGTACGTGCCACGGAACGTGGGGTTGTTCGTACCGAGCGTGGCGGTGTTCACGCCGAAGGCGACGGCCGACGCCGTCACCGTACCGCCCGTCTGGTTGAAGGCACTTGTGATCGTCGGGGTGCCGGTCGATCCGCTGCCCACGCTGACATACCCGAGGGAGATGGTCGTTGCATCGACCACACCAGCCGCCATCGAGAACGTGCCCGTCTGGCCCGCGGATGCGTTGACGAAATAGTGGCCGACCGTGAAGTTCGTGGCCTTGGCGTCGATCGATCCGGCCGACACGTCGAGCACGCCGTTGCCGTAGTTGTCGCCGCCGCCCTTGAAGCCCACGTAGACGTTGTCGACCCGCGACTCGCCCCCGGCGGCACCGCGGAGCCGCAGGCTGCCTCCGGACACGTCGCCGGCGAAGCCCATCACGCCATTGCCGCGGTACGCGCCCACGGTCAGGGTCCCGGTCGCGATCGAGTTCAAGGCCCCGAGTTCGAGTGTCGACGTGCTCGAGGCAGGCCCATTGGCCGAGTTTCCGATCTGGAGGTGGGCGGCCGACAACGAGGCGGAGCCCGTGGTCGGCAGGCTCATGACGGTGGCCACGGTGGTGCCGACACCGGTGCCGGTGGTGTTCAGCACGAGGTTCGTGGCCCCGGTTCCCCAGCTGAAGCCCGAGAGACCACGGAGGTCGAGCCGCGTGGTGCCGGTCTGCACCGTGGCCGCCCCCGAACTCACGTTGAGGCCGCCTCCCGTCACGGCGAGCGAGCCGTTGCGGAAGGTGTTGGTCACCTGGGCCAAGCCACCGCTGGCCAGGGTCATCGCCAGGCTCGAGACGGTCTGGTTGCCGCCGCCGAAGTCGACGAGGGATCCGCCGGCGTTGGCGGTGGAGGTCTGCAGGGAGAGCGCCGCGGTCGAGAGCAGGCCGCCTCCGCTGAGCGACACCGTCGTGCTGCGGATCGTGGTGGCGCCGGTGTAGGAGACGGGTCCGCCGAGCGTGAAGTTGCCGGTGTTGAGCGTGAGGGCGCCGGTGCCGGAGATCGGGCCCGAGAGGGACGCCGTGTTGGCGGCGGCCCCGTTCTGGAGCGTGAGTGCTCCCGCGGAGATCGCGATCGGGCGGCTGCTCGTCCAGAGGGTTCCCCAGTTTTGCACCGCCGTCGACGCCGTGATCTCGATCGGATTCGCCGCATCGCCAAGCTGGCCATCGCGGGCGATCTGGATCGTGCCGCCTCCGAAGAAATTGGTGCCCGTATAGGTGAAGTCGAGCGTGTTGTAACGGGGCGAGTAGACGCCCCCGCCGGTCTTGCGGAGCCCCTGCGACCCCGTGAGCTGGGCGTACATGTAGAGGTTGCCCCCCACGACGTTGATCACCGGCACATCCGCGGTCACGGCGAGGTTGATCACGTCGGTCGACGATCCGGCCGTGCCCGTCGTTC
>JBJTRH010000423.1:0-3699 GCA_046076065.1 Planctomycetaceae bacterium
CCGGTGAATCGCTGCCCGTGCCGCGATCCGCGGGCGACCGCGTGCTCGGCGGCGCGATCAACGGGCCGGCGGCGATCGTGATGCAGGCCACGGCGGCCTCGGCCGACTCGCTCGTGGCCCGGATCACCCGGCTCGTTCGCGAGGCCCATGCCACGCGGGCTCCGATCGAGACGCTCGCCGACCGCGTCGCGGCCGTGTTCGTGCCGGTCGTGGTGGCGATCGCGGTGACGACGTTTCTCGGCTGGCTGGCATTCGGCCCGGAGCCGCGGTTCGCGCTGGCAGTGATGTCGGCGGTGAGCGTACTCGTGATCGCATGCCCCTGCGCGCTCGGCCTCGCGACGCCGCTGGCGATGACGGTGGCAATCGGGCGGGCGGCGCGGGCGGGCATCCTCGTCCGCACGGCCGAGGCGATGGAGCGGCTGTCGGCGGCGACCACGATCGTGTTCGACAAGACCGGCACGATCACGCGGGGCGAGCCCCTGATCATCGCCGTGGGCGAGGCACGCACCGGCCGCGACGCGGCGGTGGACGAATCGTCGGAGGTGTTCCGGGCGGATCCCTTCCGGAGCATGCTCGCCACGGCGGCCGCGGTGGAGGCCGCGAGCGAGCATGGCCTGGCCCGCGCGTTCACGACCGTGGCCCGCGACTCGGGGCTCGCGGTGCCTCCGGTTACGAACGTGGTGGCCGCGGTAGGCCGCGGCATCGAGGGCGACGTGGGCGGCACGCATGTCGTGCTCGGTGCGCCGGCGTTTCTCATCGAGCGGGGCGTCGCCCCGACCGCTGGCGACGCCCCGAGCCGCACCGCGGCCGAGGCGGCCGGCGGCACGGTGGTGGAGATGGCGATCGACGGCCGGGTCGCCGGCTGGTTTGCGATCGCCGATGCGCCGCGGCCCGAGGCCCGCGACGTGGTCATGGCGCTCACCCGCCGGGGGCTGCACGTGGAGATGCTCTCGGGCGACGCGCCGGCCGCCGTGCGGCACGTGGCCGCACAGGCCGGCATCGCGCATGCGTGGGGATCGCTCGCGCCCGCCGACAAGGCGAATCTCGTGGTCGCCCTGCGGAACGCGGCCGACGGGGCGGCCGTGGCGTTCGTGGGCGACGGCATTAACGACGCCCCGGCCCTCGCCGCGGCCGACGTCGGCATCGCCATGGGCAGCGGCGCCGACGTCGCCCTGGAGACAGCCGACGTGACGCTTCTCTCAGGCGGCCTGGTGGCGGTGCCGCGGGCCCTCGCGATCGCCGACCGCACGATGCGGATCGCGCGGCAGAACCTACTGCTCGCGTTTCTCTACAACCTGTTGGCGATCCCCGTGGCAGCCGGCGTGCTCTATCCGCTCGTGGGCCACGTGACGAGCCCGATGCTCGCCGCCGCCGCGATGAGCCTGAGCTCCCTCTCCGTGATCGCCAACTCCCTGCGGCTCGGCACAAGGCGATGACGCGTTGAGAGAGGGATCGCCCGTGGCGAACATCAAGCGACGGGGCACGGGCAGACCCACGCCGCCAGGGCGCGGCAAACGCGACTTACCCTCACTACGGCGACACGGGACGTGTGATTGGATTCACCCTGATCGTCAACGTGCCCGTCGGCCGATGCACGACGAACCTCTTCCCCAGCCTCGCGACGCCATCGGCAGAAAGTTCGCCGCTGGTTACCCAGATGTCGGTCAGGTGATCGCAACGCAGGAGCGAGTCGACCGCAGCATCGGTCAGGCGATCGTTAAAGCGGAGATCGATGGATCTCAATGATTGCAGCGATGAGAGGGCATCGACTGCCTCGTCATCGAGATCCGAGAAGCACAACGTCAGAGCTTCCAAACGCGGCAGGCGATGAAGGGTCGCCAGCGAATCGGCGGTCTGACGAAGTCCGGACACCTCCAGCTTTTCAAGCGACTCGACACCTCCGACTCGCTGCATGACTGCCGCCACGAACTGCGGCTCACGATCCTGCCTGGAATAGCGCAGGCACAACTCCCGCAATTGCTTGCATTCCCGCAGCGGATCCAGGCCTGCGGCTGAAAATGTACCGCCGCCCGCAGCCACAACGCGGAGGTCTGGCAACTGCGAAACCACTTCGATTCCCCGATCGGTCAAGCTTCGATTCGAGACACGGAGTTCTTGCAGATCTGACAGTGTTCCCAACGCACGAACCCCGTCGTCCGAAATTGCAGCACATCGCTCGACGTCGAGCGACCGAAGACCGTGCAACGTGGCGATGATCCGCAGCCCCTCGTCATCGAGTCGGCTGTCAGACATCGCCAATTTGGCAAGATGCGGCACCTGTCCCAGCGATGCAGCATGCTGCCCGCGAATCGAAGTTCCTCCCAGATCAAGCTCCTGCAGTCCGCTCATCTTGCCGATTGCCCGCAGGCAGTACTCGTCGGCCAGCGTTCCGTTGAGGTCGAGCGTCCTGAGCCGCTGCAGGTTGGCCAGGGGCAGCAACCGCTCGTAGCTGACCCGCGCGTCCCGAATCGTCACGGTTTCGAGCGATTCCAATCCGCCTAGCTCATCAAAGTCGCTCTGCGTCAGCCGCTCGCCGCCAAGGGCAAGCGTTCGCAGCCGGGGCATGCTCCTGATCGCATTCCACGCATCGGCAGTCAATGGAACACCCTGGCACGACAACCGCGCGAGGCGCGGTGCCTTCGCGATGGCTCGCCAATGCGCCTCGGTCAGCGTTGTGCGATCGATCACCAACTTGTCGAGGACATCGAGGCAGTGCAGGCTCGCAGCATCCGTCGTGGTGAGGTTACGGTCACTGAGGTCAAGAGATCGCAGCTGCAATGCTCCGGCGAACACCCCGAGCCCCCTCTCGGAAATCCCTGAGTCCGGAAGACTTAGGCCGACGAGGTTGCGGCTCGACGCCAGCCGACGGCAGGTGTCGTCGTCGATCTCGACGCCCGGATGGAGGATGAGGGAAACGGGCACCTCGCTCGCGCAAACGATCTCAATCGCAGCCGCGGAATAGACCTCCGGGGTCAGCGCGTTGCAGATGGCCCCTGTCTCCTCGTCAACGGTGCTGCTCGATACGTCAGCCCCCATGCCGGCGAGCTCTCGGACACTCGAACTCGGGCAATTGTCGACGGAGCCCCCGGGGGGAATGGCCTCCGAACCTGCCGCCAAAAAAGAACCGACCAGCGCAGCGGCGACGGGCATGATCGCCCATGGCCAACGGACAACGAGTTGCATCGTCTCAGGCCTCCACTTCGGCTTCCAGCCTCGCGCGCGTTGGTGCCCTTGGTCAACGCGTTTCTGGACCGTCGTGGGGCCGAACGCAGGTTATCCAACCGGGCCACGACGCCTCCGGCATAGACGGACACGAACTCAGCGAGGGGCTGCCCGTGCCCCGAGCCACCACGAGGCCCGAACGACAAGCGGCCGCCTCAGCTCAGCGGCACCTCAAGGCCGTCGGCCGCGAGTTCGACGCCGGCGGGCAGCGAGGCCTCGAGGGCAGCGTGGCGGACGTCGTGGGCCATGTGCACCAGCAGCGTCCGTTTCGCCCCCGCGCGGGCCGCCGTCGCCAGGGCCTCGTCGAGCGAGAAGTGCGTCGGGTGGCGGGTGAACCGCAGGCAGTCGAGCACGAGCACGTCGAGCCCCTCGAGCAGCGGCCACGTCTCGTCGGGGATGAAGTTGGTGTCGGTGCAGTAGGCGATGTTGCCGAACCGGAAGCCGAGCACGTCGAACACGCCATGCCGCAGCCGCAGG
>JBJTRH010000424.1:0-5199 GCA_046076065.1 Planctomycetaceae bacterium
CCGCGGGTCCTGGCGGATGGCATAGCCCTGCAGATCGGGCGGGGCGAACATCTGAAAGTCGTAGAAGTCCTGATCCGGCAGGAGCGGCATCCAGTTCTGTCCCGCGCGGGCCGGCACCGCCGCGGCGAAGACCGCTGCAACGGAGAGAACGGTCGCCGCCAGACGCCTGAATCGCTGTGTCGTAGCCATCGCTTGGGTGTCCCGGGGAGCAGGAGCCGATGTTCCGCCTCTGCGGATTCTCCCGTGGTATCGGTCGTGCCGGTCGTTCGGGTTGACGAAAGTTGGCAAACCCTGACGGATCGAGGGACCGTGCCGCCCCGAACGACCCGGTTCGTGGTGGGCGTGGCAGGATGGGGTATCCTGCGGACATGCCGGAGGTCGGCCCGACCTCCCCTGCCCTCCGCCGGAGCCTGCCATGCGGATCGTCCCTGCCGTCGCCATCATGGTCCTAGCCGCCTCCGCCGCGGCCGCCGTGGCCCGGGAGCCGGAGGCCGGCCCAGCCGCCGGGGCCGTCGCGGCCGAGCCGGCTCCGGAGTTTCTCCGCCTCATCCGCGACGAAGACGGCGAGCCAGTCTCACTCGACACGGCGGTGGTCGAGTATCGCCGAGCGGATGCGGCGGCCGAGCGAGGTCGCCCGCTCCAGGTCGACCTCGTCGCCGCCGTGCACGTGGGGACCGACGACTATTACCGCACGCTCGACCGCCTGTTCGCCGACTACGACGCCGTGCTCTACGAGCTCGTGGCCCCGCCGAATGCCCGCGTGCCCAAGGCGGGCCGCAAGCCCGCCGGGGCGATCGGCACCGCCCAGCAAGGCCTGAAGAACGCGCTCGGCCTCGAGTTCCAGCTCGAGCGGATCGACTACGACGCCGACAACTTCGTGCACGCCGACCTCTCGCCGAAGGAGTTCGACGCCGCCATGAAGAAGCGTGGCGAGAGCTGGTTCTCGATGTTCACGAAGCTGATGCGGGAGAGCATGGCCCGTGCCGAGCGCCCCGCGGCCGGCGCCGAGGTGGGCGTGGGCGAGCTGTTCGGCATCCTGTTCGGCTCCGGCGTCGACCGCCAGGTGCGGCTCCGGCGGCTGATGGCCGAGCAGTTCACCGACATGGAGGTGCTGACGTCGGCATTCGGCGGCGAGGAGGGTTCGACGCTGATCACCGACCGCAATGCCGCCTGCATCCGCGTGCTGCACGACGAGGTTCAGCGGGGCAGCCGGCGGATCGCCATCTTCTACGGCGCCGCCCACATGCCCGATTTCGACGAGCGGCTGCGGAAGGAGTTCGACCTTCAGCCGGCGGAACCCGAGTGGCTCGAGGCATGGGACTTGCGAATGCCCGCGCCGGCCGCCCGGAAGTGATCCGAGCCCGGACGGGCCGCTGACCGCGGCAGGGCCACGCCCTCCGCCATCCGGCGAGCGCCCCAGGCATCGGCGACGAGCCTGGTCTCCCGCCAGACGCCGTCATAGCCCAGCAGTTCCACCATCTCGCCGACGGGGTCGCACTCCACCGGGCCCGCATAGCCGGCAGCCACGAGGTCGGCCACGGCGGCCTCCAGTGGCAGCTCGCCCAAGCCGATCGGCAGCCGATCCGCGCCGGCCACCGGGGGCCCGCACCGATCGGCCACCTGCACCACCGCGGTGACCGCGGCGAGCCTGCCCACGAGGGTTCCCAGCTGGGAAACGAGCGCGGGATCATCGGCGAAGTGCCAGAGATCCAGGGCCAGACGCACGGCCGGGTCGTCGATCCGCTCCACGAATGCCACGGCGTCGGCAAGGTCGGCGAGAAATCCGCAGCCCCCGGTGTCGGTCGGGTGCATCGGCTTCACGGCCAGCGTCACGTCGGCGCGAGCCGCCTCCGGCGCCAGGATTTCGAGGGCCTGCGTCAGCAGCCGTTGGGCATGGCTCCGGGTGTGGCCGGCGCGGCAGCCGCCATGGACCACGAGCACCGGTGCCGCGACGGCCTCGGCCATGGCGAGCGCCTCGAGGGCGTCATCCACGCTCTCGGCGAAGGACCGCCCGTCGCCACCGGTGAAACCGCCGACCCACTGCAGGCTCGACGCCCGGATGCCCGAGGTGGCGAGCAGTCTGCCTGCAGCCGCCGCCCCCATGTCGGACACCTTGGGCCTCCACAGGGCGACGGCGTCGAACCCGAGGGCCCGGGCCATCGCGACATCGTCGACGAGATCCCAGCGGGCGCTCGTCATCTGGCTGACCGCGACATCGACCATGCAGTGTGCTCTCCGCAGGAACCCGCGCCAGGCCGCATCGACCGGCGCGAACGTCCGCCTCGCGGATCGGAAGTATGGGAGTGACGGCCGACGACTGTCCAGCGGGGGGCCAACGGACCCCCGCTCTCCCGCTCCGCACGCATGCCGGACCCATGCCGGCGGCTGACAGCATGCGGCCTCCCCATTCCTCTTGACTTTTTTTCCATGATCGGTCCGCATGGAGTCGTGGCATCTGACCATCGACACCACGCGGCGACCCATGCCCAGGCACGGCGACATTCGGATCGGTGACGGCGTCCGCGAGGTCGTGGTGCCGGCCGATGCGATCGGCTGGCAGTTCGCCCGCTCAGGCGGCCCGGGCGGCCAGCACGTCAACCGCACCAGCAGCAAGGCGGTGCTGCGGTTCGACGCCGCGACCGCCCCGTGCCTCCCGGCCGACGTCCGCACGCGATTGCTCGCCCGCGAGCGGGCCCGGCTCACCGATGCGGGTGAACTCGTGATCTCCTGCCAGGTGCACCGCGACCAGGGCAGCAACGTGGCCGAGTGCCTCGAGCGGTTGGCAGAAACCATCCGGCGGGCACTCGCGCCTCCCCGGCGGCGAAAGCGGACCAAACCCCCGCGTTCGGCGGCGACGAACCGCCTCGACACCAAGCGGCGACGCGGCGACACGAAGCGGATGCGGCGGCGTCCGGACAACTGACGGCGTCCGCGAGCCGGAGCGGTCCGACTCGGGATATAATCGTCGCGACGGCCATGATGGCCCGCCGCGCCCACCGCCCTGCAAGGACCGTGCCCCCATGCCCTCTCCGCGTGACATCGACTCGCTGCTGCGATCCTGGGAGTACCATCCGGGAGAGGTGACCGCTCGACTCGTGAAGACGCGGAGCGGTCGCCAGGTGCTCCAGATGCGGATCGACATGGGGGTCGTCCAGATGGAGACCGACCTCCGCCCGGATGGCCGGAGGCCCAACGGCGCCGAGACCTACTACGACTACCTTGTGGGGGAGGTGATCCGCGAGGGAGACGCCTTCAAGCTCTCCCGCGAGCAGTGCGTTGAGGCCGACCGGGAGTTCGTGCAGTTCTACCAGCGGCGTCTGTGCTGGCTCTCGCTCCGCGAGTATCGCCGGGCCGCCCGCGACGCCGACCACAGCCTCGCCTTCATGGACTTCGTCCGCGAGCACGCCCCCGACGACGAGTGGATGCTGTCGCACGAGCAGTATCGTCCCTTCGTGCTCTTCCACCGCGTGCAGGCCTCGGCCCTGGCGGTGCTCGAGGAGCAGGGCCCGGAGGCGGCCATCGCCGAGATCAACGTGGGGCTCACGCGTTTCAGGGAGCTCTTCGCTCGGTACGACGCGGCTGACCAGTACGCCGACGACGAGCTGGTGAAGCGGCTCGAGGAAATGCGGGAGAGCGTCCGCCGGCGGTACGAACTCGGCCGCACCCTCGACGAACAGCTCGCGGAGGCGGTGAAGGCCGAGGACTACGAGCTCGCCGCCCGCATTCGTGACCGGATTCGGCGGGGCGAGACCGTCGTCGCCGAGGGCAACGGGCCGGAACCCGACGACCGCTGAGCCGGCGGGCGTGCATTTTTTTCAAGCGATGCACCCCCGCGCATTCCGCGCCGCCTCCCCAGTCGCGCCCGTCGTGCGGAAGCTGGGCTGATCGTGCGGGCGAGGATGGAATCCGCCGCCCCTCCCACGAACTGCGGCCGCTGGCACGCCGTATGCACTGCACCGGGTGCGACGGGCACACGGCCCGCCCCACTGCCACGAGGAGACCTGCCATGAATGCCACCAGCCACCGCCATGCGGCCCCGAGCCTCCCCGGCACCCGGCAGATCCTCGAGACGCGGATCGCCGGCGAGACGTGCACCGTCCGCGCGACGACCGTGTGGCCGATCGCCGAGGTGCTCGACTTCGAGCGGCAGTTCGATGACGTGGGCATGCTGCAGGGCGACGCCGCCGACGCCGACCTCGTGATCGACGCCCTCGAATCGCAGATGATCGCCCCGCCGCGTCCCGGCCGCCGCCAGCGGACGGTGAGCTCGCGGGCGCTCTTCTACGCCGGCGGCTGAGCGGGGCTCGCGGCCGGACATGCTGCTACACTCCGGACCCGCCCCGGAGGACCGCATGAACGGCGTCGAACCGCTGCTCGACCTCGACCGCTGCCGCGATCGTCAGGGGCGGCTCCGCCGGCACATGGCCGCGGAGAGTCTCGACCTGATCGTCGCGACGACTCCCGAGCACGTCCAGTACCTCACCGGGCATCGCTGGGATCATCGTTTCACGCCGATGGCGGCGATGCGGTCCACCGGCGAGGTGCTCCTCGTCTGTCCCGACCGGCCCGTCGAGCGGGCTGCAGCCGACGAGGTCCGGACCTACGAGGCCAAGTGGCGGTCGACCCTTCGCAACGACCAGCGGGAGGCGGCGGCCGCCGTGCTCGGCGACTGGCTCCGCGCGGGGCCGCGGCCGGCCCGCGTGGGCGTGGAGTTCTCCGCCTGCCCGCCCCACGTCGTGCGGCACCTCGAGCCTGCGACCCTCGCCGACATCGAACCGGAACTGCTTCGCCTGCGGCGGCGAAAAGACCCCGACGAGCTCGCCCTGCTCGACCGTGCGATCGCGGCGTGCGGCGCCATGTTTGCCCGGGCGCGGGAGGTCGTCGCTCCGGGCGTCGATGAGCTGACTGTCTTCTCCGAACTCCAGGCTGCGGCCGTCGCCTGCTGCGGCGAGATGCTCACGGGCACCGGCAACGACTATGCCTGCGGCGTCCGCGGTGGCCCGCCGCGGCCGCGGCCCTGCCAGGCCGGCGACCTGTTCATCCTCGACCTCGGCCCGGCCTACCGCGGCTACTTCGCCGACACGTCGCGGGCGATCGCGGTCGACGGCCGGCCCACCGACCTGCAGCTGGCCGCCTGGGAGCGGGTCCGCGGGGCGCTGCAGATCGTGGAGCGGCTGGCCCGCCCAGGGGTGCGATGCC
>JBJTRH010000425.1:0-11110 GCA_046076065.1 Planctomycetaceae bacterium
CGAACCTCTACGACGCCGGCAACTACAACACCGCGCCGGGCGTGAGCGGCGTCGCGGCCGTTCCGGAGCCTGCGGTGGCCCCGCTGGCCGGAGTGCTGGCAGCGATGGCGGCTGCCGTGGCGGCTCGGCGGCGGTCGTCGCCGCGTGCGTGATCGTCGGCATCACTCGGTCCGGGCGGCAGGGTCGTGAGGCTCGTCGAAGGGGCCCTCCATCACTGCGTCCGGCTGCTCGACCTGCCGTCCGGCATCGATGACGATCGTCGCCTGCCGGCGGACGGAGTCCGGAATCCGCCAGACCGACCGGTCGTATCCCGGCGCATCGAGGTTGATGGTCAGGCGGGGCGGGATCGTCCGCGATGTCTCGCCGATCGGAATCGTGCTGGGATCCCGCCCCGACAGGATCTCGGCCGCAACGCCCCCCGCAAGCAGGCCGACTTCGTGGAAGTCGAAGCCCACGTCGAACAGGGTGCCGCGATCCGGCCTGCCGGGCGTGAGCGAGAACACGGGAATGCGGGCCTTGGCCGCGGTCGCGACGATCGAATCGATCACGCTGATCACCGTGGTGTCTCCGGGCACGAAGATCACCTCGGCGCCCCGGGAGATCGTCGACTGGATGGCCTCGACGACGCCGGATGAGTTCTCGACGGCAGCCTCGAGGAGCACGAGCCGCCTGGCGGCGCAGGTTGCCCTCGCCAGTTCCATGAACCGACGGGAGTTGCTCTCGGCGGGATTGTAGGCCACACCGACGTGGGTGACCTCCGGGCGGATGGTCTGCAGCAGCCGAAACGACGCCTCGACGGGCGCGAGGCTGCCGTAGCCGACGAGGTGCGCTGGGTGCACGAGCGGATCCTTGCGGTCGAGGCCAACGCCCGCCGACCACGGGTCGGCGACGGCGGCGAACACGTGAGCGAGCCGCCGCCCCGGCGGCCGGCCCCGTTCGTTGGCGGTGGCCACGGCCTGCAGCGAGGGCGTGCTCGACGTGAGGGCCATGTCGAAGGGCCCGCCGACGATTTCCCGGGCGATCGCATTGGCCTGGGCCAGATCGCCCTCGGCGTTGTAGCGGCGGATCGTGACGGTCTTTCCGTCAACGAAGCCCTTGTCGGCCAGTCCGTCGATCATGCCCCGGACGGCGTCGTCGAGCGCCGCAGAGCTCACCTGCTGCAGAACGGCCACCGCGGGCAGGGTCCGCCTTGCCGCGGCCCGGTCCGTGACGAGCAGGAGCATCGATGCGCCGACGAGCAGGGTGGTGAGCGGCAGCCACTGGCGGACGAGGGAGGGCATGATGGTCCGGACGAGAAAGGAAGGGTCACACGTACGCGTCGGCAAGCGTGCCGGCCGCGATGTCGTCGAGCTGGTCGGCGCGGCGCAGCCGGTCGAACCGATCGGCGAGGTCGTCGGCCGAGAGCCTGCGCTTCGCCGTGCCCTCGACGTCGAGTTCGATCCTGCCGCGGTGGACGAGCACCAGCCGATCGCCGAGGGCCGCCGCCTGCGCGAGCGAGTGCGTGACCATCAGAGCGGTGAGCCGCTGCTCGCGGATCAGCGCATTCGAGGCCTGAACGACCCTGTCGGCCGCGGCGGGGTCGAGCGCGGCGGTGTGCTCGTCGAGGAGCAGCAACTCGGGCCGGTGCCAGGTGGCCATCACGAGCGTGACGATCTGCCGCTGCCCCCCCGACATCGATCCGATCGGCTGGTCGACCCGCGCCTCGAGTCCGGGCACGATGCGGGCAAGCCGCTCGGCCGCCTGGTCGCGCAGGGCTCTGGGCGTCGCCCAGGCGAGGCCTGCTGCTCGGCCACGGCAGGCAGCCACCGCGAGGTTCTCCAGCACGGTGAGGCTGCCCGCCGTGCCGGCGCGGGGATCCTGGAACACGCGTCCGATCAGCCGGGCCCGCGCATGCTGCGGCCAGGCCGTGATGTCGTGGCCTGCCAGCCGGATCGCGCCCGAGGAGAGCCGGACGGCTCCGGCGATCGCACCCAGCAGCGTGCTCTTTCCCGATCCGTTCGTGCCGATCACGACCACGAACTGGCCCTCCGGCACCTCCAGCGACACGCCGTCGACCGCCCGTACCGCCGGTCCGCCGGGCGACTGGAACTGCACCGTGGCACGGTCGAGAGCGAGCATGGTCATGTCCCCCTCCGCCGAACCAGGAGCCGCGGCGCGACGAGTGCCGCGAGCACCACCGCGGCGGTCGCCGCCTTCAGCCAGTCGGGGTCGAGTCCGGCCCGGAGGGCGGCGGCCACCAGCAGTCGAAATGTCACGCTGCCCGCAGCGGCGGCGACGAGCGATGAACCGAGGCGGACCTGGCCCACGAGGGCGTTGCCCAGAAACACGCTCGCCATGCCCCAGACGACCATTCCGATGCCCATCTGCACGTCGCAGAAACCCTGGTACTGGGCCACGAGCGTTCCCGCTGCGGCGGTGAGGGAGTTGGAGATCCCGAGTCCGGAAACGGTGAGCAGGCGTGTGTCGCGGCCGAGGGCCCGCGCCATCGTGGGCGTGTCGCCGCCGGCCCGCATCGCCGTTCCGAGGCGGGTGCGGAAAAACACGTACAGGAACACGATTGCGGCGATCAGGGCGGTCGCGACCATCGCCGCCCGTGCAGCCTCGGCGGCGACGGTGGAATCGAGACCGGCGCGGCTCAGAATGGGCCCCGCGAACCGCTCGGCACGATCGAAGAGGGTGACGGTAGCGCCGAGCGGCACGTTGCTCCGGCCGAGGGCGACGAGATTCACGCTGGCCAGCGCCGTGCTCACGAGAATGCCTGCCAGAAGAGGCTCCACGCCGAGGAAGGCGTGGACCACGCCCGTGACCATGCCGGCCAGGCCACCTGCCGTGATGCCCGCCAGCGACGCCGTCAGCGGGTCATGGCCCGTCACGAGCAGCCCGGCTGCCACGACCGCGCCGAGCGTGAACGAGCCGTCGGTCGTGACGTCTGGAAACGAAAACAGCCGGTAGCTGACGAATACGCCGAGGGCGACGAATGCCAACGCCAGGCCGAAGGTCCATGTCGAGAGCAGGGAGATCATGCCGTCGTCCCCTTGCCGAGCGCCAACGGTGCGAACCACACGGCCCCGCGGATGAACTGCGAGATGCCGCTGCCGAGCACGGGGTATGGATCGGTCAGCAGGTGCAGGACGGCGAGCGGTCGCGACGCGGCGACGTCCGCCACCGTCGTCGCCAGGTCGATGTCACCGCGGCGAATCGGCCGGAAGGGCACCACGACGGCGTGGGCGTGCATTGACCACGATCGGCCCGCGGGCCGACGGACGAACCCCGCGAGCGGCCCCGTCGGCTCGCCGGCCGCCACCACGCCGACCACGAGCGCCGTGTGGCGGGCGAAGACCGGCTCCCGCGAGAAACTCAGCCAGCGGGCGACCGTATCCCGCTCGCCCGACCGGGGCGTGTCGCCGGCGCGGGCCTCGGCCAGAGGACGGATCAGTTCGGCGCCGACGAGGCCATGGATCTCGCCGACCGCGACGAAGGCCACGAGGTCGCCATGCGGTTCGGCCAGGACCGCTTCGGCCAGGTCGTCGAGTCGCACGACGTCGTGGTCTCCGGTGGTCTCGAAGCCGGCCTGGCCCCCTGGCACACCGGCCCACGTGAGCCCCGTGAGCATGGCCACGTCGGCGCGGAGGTCGCCGGCCGGAACGACGTAGTCCACCGCAGCGTGCGGATGCGGAGGCCTGTGAAACGCCGTCCCGCAGGCCGCCAGGAACTCGCCCGCCCGGTGCCCCATGCCATCGCCGTCCGCCAGCTCGCCGATCCCGAGGCCAAACGCGTGCCGTGACAATCGCAGCACGTCGCAGGAGCCCGTCTGCCCGGAGAAGGCGGTCTCGGCAGACCCGTGCAGCAATGCCGGGAGCGGCCCGGCGGTCGCCAGCACGCGATCCCTGAGCGTGACCGTCCCACACACAACGTCCGGTGGCGGCGGTGCGCTCGGAGCCTGTGGCGGGGCCGGCGGCGCTCCGGCCTCCGCCTCCACGAGGATCGACGTGAGTCGGGTCAGGTCGAGGACACGCCGCACTGTCGCGCTGGCGCGGCGGACGAGGCAGCTTCCGCCGGCCGCCTTGGCCGCACGGTGCGTGTCGAACAGACCGCGAATGCCGGCCGAGCTCAGGAACACGGTGTCGGAGAGGTCGAGCCGGATCGCGGACACGCCACCCCGCAGCTCGTCGGCGACGGCGCGGGCGAGCTCGTCACCGGTCTCGGCGTCAAGGCGGCCGGCGCAGGCGAGCACGACCTCGGTGCCAATCTCGCTGCGGGTGATCACGAGCTCCACCGGTGGCCGCCTCACGGGACGCGACTCCGCATTGCCGCCGCGGCGTCGATGCGGCTATTCTCCCTGCTCCGAGGCCGGTTCGTCCATCGCCATGCGTGGTTTCCTCGCCATCGTCGTCGCCATGCTCGCGGCACCGAGCCGACGATCACCAATCAGTCGCTGGAGATCTTCCCTTCGGGCCACGTGAAGCACACCGTCGGCCTGACCTCCACGTTTCGGACGGGGCTCGACCTCCGCCGCTTCCCGTTCGACCGACAGCTGCTCACCGTTCGCATCCAGTCGTTCCTGTACGACGCCTCCCGGCTGCGGCTCGTGCCCGCTGCCCAGCCTCCGGGCTGGGAGCACGACGGCACGTTCGAGGAGCTCGGCGTCGTCGGCGTGTCGGCGGAGTCGCGCACCACGCAGCTCTCGGGTCGCGACGATCGCTTCTCGGAGTTCCGGGCCACCGTCCTGGTCGTCCGCAACTGGGCCTTCTATCTGTGGACGGTGTTCGGCCCCGTCGTGCTCATCTTCCTGATCGCCTGTGCCGTGTTCCTTGTGCCGCTGGAGGCGTTCGCCGATCGCGTGTCGATCTGCCTGACTGCGCTGCTGGCCTGCATCGCGACCCACTTCGCGATCAGCTTCAACCTGCCGCACGTCGGCTACCTAACCGTGATCGACCGGCTGTTCGTGTTCACCTACGGCTTCGTCGCGCTGCTGGTGCTGGCGAGCGCCGTCGAGCTGCGGCTCCGCTGCATTCCGGCAATGAGGCAGCGCGTCAACCGGATGGCCGCGGTGGTCCTGCCGCTCGGGTACCTCGCGATGGTCGCGGCCGCGATCATGCTGTGAACGGCGGTCAGGCGGCGTGCCGCCGCGGTCCGGCACCGTCGCTCAGCGGGCGTCGTCGGCGGGGCGGGACATCGACGAGACGATCAGCCAGCTGCCCGCGATGGCCCAGATGAGGATCAGCCACATCACGATCGTTGCGAACATGCCCGCCCGGCTCCACGCTGCCCTCGATGCCGACGGGCAACCATAGGCCATGCTTCCGGGCCGTGCGGGGGCGTCCGGCGATGCCGGATGTGCAGGAAATGCCGTCAGGGGGCAGAGCGGAAGGCGAAGTTCCGGGAGGCCGGCTCTTTGTCATTCAGGCGAGCGTCGACGGGCCAGCAGCAGGCGAGCGACCGTCGCCCAGGCGGCCCCCGGCAGCAGAGCGGATACCGCGGGCTCGGGTACCGGGGCGACCTGAGCGGCCAGTCCCGCGTAAGGAGCCCCGTCGTACAGCCCCTGGGTGACGAAGTCGGCGGCGTCGAGGATGTCCACGACGCCGTCGCCGGTGAAGTCGCCGTCAGCCCACGTGGCCTGGGTGCCGGCGTCGAACGCCGCTGCCGCACTGAACGCGGCCACGTCGAGGATGTCGATCGTGCCATCGAGGTTCACGTCACCCGCCGCGGCCGCCATGACGGTCGCCGTCGATCCGGAATACGTCACGGCCAGCCGTCGACCGCCACCGAGGTCGAGGCCGTCGATCGTGGAAAACCGCCCCGTCAGCGTGGCCGCCGTCACGATCGTGTGGGGCACGAGCCAGGCTGGGGCATAACCCGCCGAGGGGGTGAGCGCGAGCCCGGCCTGCCCGAGGTCGATCGCCCCAGTCGCCTCGAGCTGATCGTGGGCCGCCGTCGTTGATTGGAACACCGTGGCGGCCGCCGTGCCCCCGAGATCGATCGCCAGCGAGCCGGCGGCGAACGCCACGCTTCCGGTCACGGTCATGCGGCCGGCGGTGCCCACGTCGCCCGGGGCGAGCGTGGCACCGTCGGGCCGCAGCACGCCAACTGACGCCGTGGTGCCCGAGCGGAGCCGCGACAGGTCGAGACGTCCGGCGGCGAGCGTGCCCCCGGTCAGCGTCATCAGGCCGCTCGTCGCGGAACCCGTGGCAATCGTCCCGGCGACCACCAGCCGGCCCCCGGACAGGTCGACCCGTCCCGCGGAACCCGTCGCGGAGCCGATGACGAGGTTCCCGGCGAGGCGGAGGCTGCCCGCGGTCACCGCGAGCGTCGGGACACGTCCCGCGACGGTCGTAGCGGAGAGCTGCAGCGTGCCGCCGTGCTGCCCGACGGCATCCACGGTGGCGGTGCCCGAGTTGACCTGCACTGTGTCGAACCGCGAGGGCTGCCAGGCGGTGTCCCAGTTCGAGGCGAGGGCATACCTGCCGGTGGAGCCGGTGAACACCGCGGCCTTCGGGGCGGGCCAGGCGGTGACCTCTTGAAGATACTCCTCGAGGTCGGTGTAGCCGTCGGCATCGAAGTCGCCATTGTTGTTGGCCGCGGCGGGGTCGAGCCCGAGCGACCGCTCCCAGGCGTCGGGCATGCCGTCGGCGTCGGTGTCCCAGCCGGCGGGACGCGTCTGCAGCGATGCGTTCTTCAGTGCGTTCCACTCTGCAGCGTCGTTGGGATCGGACGGGTCGTCGGCCCAGGCGATGATCTGCCCCGTGCCCGTCCGCGTCTCCTGGATGATCCGTTCGTCGACGCTGTCGACCGTGCCATCGCGGGTCCACCAGCGTGCGCCCATGAAAGAGAGAACCCGCTCGAACGCGGCCGTGCCCGTGTCGGTGATCCCCGCGTAGCCGGCGTCGTAGGGGGCGGTAGCGATCGTCGAACTGCTGAAGTCTGAGTTGGTGAGCGCGGTTGCGTCGAGCCTGTCGCCGTCCTTGTTGGTGTCCTTGAGGTTGCCGGAGTGGTAGACCCTCGTGACGCTCGAGCTCGCGCCGTTGAAGATCGTCGTGCCACCCGAGGTCGTGGTGATGGCGGTCGTCGTGCCGCCAACCGCGTTGAGACCGCCCGGGCCGGCGAGAAAGAAGTTACCGACGAAGTTGTTGAAGCTCGGCTGGCCGCTCGCCCCGGTGCCCGCCGTGCCGAGCCAGTTGTAGAACACGTTGTTGCGGAAGTCGTTGATCGCCCCGGTGCCCACGGAACTCCCAACCCTCGGCAGGCGGCCCTTCTGGTGGGCGTAGAGATTGTGATGCACGCTCAGTTTCGCGCCCGATCCCATCTGGAGAAGCGAGCCGAAAGCGTGGCCGGTGTACACGCCGGTGGTGTCGAAGTTGGGATAGTTCTGGCCCTGCGACACGTTGCAATACTGGACGGTGACGTCGGCGGCGAACTCGTTGGCACTGATGTGCTCGTCGGTGGCGAAGAACGTGGAGCAGTGGTCGATCATGATCCCCTGCCCGCTGATGTCGAAGGCGTCGTAGACGTAGCTGTCGGGGATACCGTCGGCGCCGATGCCGCGGGCTCCGTAGCCGGGGGCGACGGTGAGGTTGCGGATCACCGTGTTGCCGCCGGCGACCTTGATCACGCCGCCGATGATCGCGATCCCGCCGGGGGCCGTCTCGCCCGCGATCGTGATGTTCCGGCCGGTGGTGAGCCGGCACTGCGTGTCCCAGCTGCCGAGGTCGATCGTGCCGCCCACGTCGAACACGATCGTCCGGGGCTGCACGACGCCGTTGACGGTGAAGTTGGCGTCGGTGAGGCCGTAGGCGAGCGTGCCCGCGGCCGTCCGGTTGGGATCGTTGTACTTCCCGGCGAGGCTCGTCACGTGGTAGACGACGCCGCCCCGGCCCCCCGTGACGAGCCGTCCGGCGCCGTCGGCGCCGGGGAAGGCCGTCGGCTGGCCGCGGGCGGGGATCGCGACCGTAACCGCGGCGGCGATCAGGGCGACGATGGATGTGATCCTGTGGGGCATACCCCGATTGTGACCGAAGCGCGAGGAAATGCAGCCGTTTGGCGATCGGCCAGCGCAACTACGCCGTGCAGCGTGCGGCAGCGGCGGCGTCGGACGACGTCGACGCATTCCCTTGTCGGTCGATCCTCATACGGGGACACTGGCACCGGAGGGTCCGAGTGATTCAACGCAGGGCAGCCGTGGCTGACGACGCTGGAACTGGCGGCATGCCCACGGCCGGGGTGTGTTGTCTTGTGGCAGTGCTCCTCGCGGCGTCGACCGTCCGCGCCGGGGATGCCCGCCTTGGGCCGCCGGTCACGGTCGACGGCGAGCATCCGTTCACACCGGTTCGCGCGCCTGACGAATGGGCGCGGAGGGCCGCGCTCGTGCGGGCCCGAGTCGCCCTGGCGGCGGGGCTCCTCCCGATGCCCGCGCGGCCGCCGGTGAAGGCCACGCTGCACGGGCGGATCGAACGCGAGGGCTACACGATCGAGCGGGTCACGTTCGAGTCGTTTCCAGGGCATCTCGTGACCGGCAACCTTTACAGGCCGGCCGGCGAAGACGCGAGTCCGCGGCCGGGGGTGCTCTGCCCCTACGGCCATTGGCCCGGCGGCCGGTTCATGGACATGCCCGCTGACGCAGTCCGCAAGGAGCTCGACTCCGGGGCGGAGCGGTTCGTGAACGGCGCCCGCAGCCCGCTGCAGGCCCGGTGCATCGGCCTCGCGCGGCTGGGGTGCGTGGTCCTGCACTACGACATGGTCGGCTTCTGCGATTCCGTGCAGTGCCTTGGCCATCGGCACGGTCAGCGGGCCGACCTCGACGGCCGCGAGCCCGGCACCTGGGGCTTCGGCGGCTTCGAGGCGGCAACGCGGCTCCAGAACTGGTTCGGCCTCCAGACCTTCAACAGCCTCCGGGCCCTCGATCTGCTCGCGTCGCTTCCCGGCGTCGACCCCGGGCGGCTGGCGGTGACCGGCGCCAGCGGCGGCGCCACGCAGACGATCGCCGTGGCGGCCCTCGACGACCGGCTGAAGGCCGCCTTCGCCGCGTCGATGATCTCGACTTCGATGCAGGGGGGCTGCACGTGCGAGAACGCGCCGTATCTCCGGCTCGGTCAGGGCAACATCGACCTCGCGGCCCTCGTGGCGCCGCGAGCGCTCGGGCTCACGGCGGCGAACGACTGGACCCGTGACCTCGAACGCAAGGGCTACCCCGACCTGCTCGGCCTCTGGCGGATGCTGGGCGTGCCGGAGCAGTTCGAGGCCCACTTCGACATCCAGTACGGCCACAACTACAACGCCGTGGCACGCTCACACTGCCTGCGGTTCATGGACCGCCACCTCGGGCTTGCCCAGCCGACGGCGGGAGAAGAGGCCGATTTCACGTTTTCTTCGAAGGATGAGCTCAGCGTGTGGACGGCCGACCATCCGGCCCCGACGGGCGACGATGTCGGTGTGGACCATGAGCGACGGCTCTGCGCGGTGTGGACGAAGGCGTCGGACAGCGCGATTGGGCCGATGCTCGACGCCAGGGATCGCGCAGGCGTCGAGCGGGCTCAGGCCACGCTCGCCCCCGCCTGGGCGGCGATCTTCGGCCGCTGCGTGCCAAGGCAGGGTGAGGTGGTCTTCGAGCCCGCGACCGATCCGCAGCTGACCACCGGCTGCGAACTGCTCGACCGGGCGATCACGATCGAGTCCGGCCACGCCATGCTCGCCGCTCGCGGCGAGCGCGTGTCATGCCTCCGGGTGCAGCCGGCCGAGTGGAACGGCACCGTGGTGATCTGGCCGCATGCGAACGGCCTCGACGGCCACCTGCCGGGAGATCGCAACGTGGCGGCGGCCGCGCTCCTTCGCGGGGGTCATGCGATCGTCGTCGCCGACCTCTTCGGCCAGGCGGAGCGGCGTCGTGATCCCGCGTTCGTCCTCAATCGTCGGGGCGACCGCCCCGGCAAGGCCGACTCGTTCGAGGATGGCTATCGCGGGGACTGCTCCTACGCCTACGGCTACAACGACTCGGCGTATGCCCGCCGTGTGCACGACCTGCTCACCCTGATCGCCGCCGCCCGCGACCACGCCCAACGCCCCGCGCAGCGGATCGTGCTCGTGGGAGAGTCTGGCGCTGGGCACTGGGTGGCCGGCGCGGTGGCCGCCGCCTGCTCCTCGCTCGACGGCCGCCGCGATTCCCCCATCACCGCCGCCGTGATCACCACCGCCGGCTTCCGCTTCGACACGCTGCCCGACGTGTGGCACGAAGACTTCCTGCCGGGCGCGGTGAAGTACGGCGACCTTGGCGGACTGCTCGCGACGGCCGCGCCCCTGCCAATGTGGGTCGATGATCCCGACGCGACGTTCATCCAGCACATGCAACGCACCGCAACCGCCGCGGGCGCAACGCTGGAGGGGCCATGGAGTCGGGAGCATTCCGGCCCCGTGCCCCCGTGGCTCGCATTTGTAAAGACCATCTCCACCCCTTCTGCCCAATCCTCAGAGCGTTGACACCATGCTGAGCATCGCCCGCGGCCTCACGGCCGGTCGGCTTCCCCTGGCACGAACTCAGCAAGGGGCTGCCCGTGCCATTGAGCCGGCTTATGGGAGCAAGCGAAGCCGCGACCAATCCGCCGGCGGCGGATCGGTGCCCGGCGAAGCGCCGCGGACATTGAGTGAGCGGATGCCACGATGGCATCCGCGAACGTCCGGCGATGTGGCATGGGCAGCACCGAGCCGCAGCCAAGTTGGCTCGCTTCTTCTCATGCTGATGCTCGGATGGGCGGTCCTGTCCCCCGCCCATGCCGTGCACATCGTCCTCGTCGGCGACTCGACCGTCTCGGAAACAGACGGCTGGGGCCCGGGCTTCGCCACGTTCCTCGACAAGAACGTGAAGCTCTCCAACCAGGCCAAGAACGGCCGCAGCTCCTCGAGCTTCATCCAGGAGGGCCTCTGGGACGCGGCGCTCGCGCTCGACGGCGACTACTACCTGATCCAGTTCGGCCACAACGACGAGCCCGGCAAGCCAGGGCGTTCGACCGAGCCCGACGAGTACCGCACGCTCCTCAACCGCTACGTGGACGAGGCACGGAAGCAGGGGGCGGTGCCGGTGCTGGTGACGTCGCTGGTGCGGCGGAAGTTCGACGATCCCGCG
>JBJTRH010000426.1:0-3271 GCA_046076065.1 Planctomycetaceae bacterium
GAGTCCGCCTCTTCCAGCAGTGTTTCAAGGGTGGCTCGATCTGCCTTGAGCGCCTGCAGAAGAGGCTCGGTTTGGTGGTCGATGTCGTTTGGCTCGGTCATGAAGTCGGCGAGCGTGGCGGCGGGAGGGGGCTGTGAGACGGGGTGAGGATAGCCAAATCTCCCCAGCAATCACCCCTCTCCCCAACTTCCGATAATGTCTCTTATGTCCGGTTCGGGCTAGCGTTTTGGGCTTGTTTTTGAGGCCTTACGCTTCCTCCGCCCTGCCGCCCGGAGTCGTCGCAGCGGCTCGCGGTCCACGCTTGGGTCTCGGGCCTGACATGCGACGCGGGGATGCGTGGACCCGGACGCCGTGAGGTCTGCACGGCCATGGTCGATGCACGACCCGAGCACGCGATCAGCGGATCGGCAGCGGCGTCTGCGCGCCGACGGGGAACTGGCCCGGCGGCGGCGCCGGCGGCTGAAACGACGGTCGATTCGGGAACCCGCTGGACGCCGGACGTGCCGGTTGTGCCGGCGCACCCGGCGGCACCACCCCGAAGCCCGCGGGCGCCGTGAAGCCCACCGGCGCGGCCTGTCCCCCCTGCCCCTGGGCCATGCCCGCGGCGGGCACGGCCCCCGAGTTGGTCCATGCACTGGCGGACGTGACCCCGTCCCAGATGGCCTTCAGGGCCGAGGGTTGCTGCTGCACGAGTCCTGCCGCGCCGCCGCCGCCGGCTGCCGGCCGCTGGAACTGGTCCTCGAACTGCTTGACGAACGGCTGCACGGGCTCGGCGATCGTGGGGGGCAGAAGCTCGTCGGCGCGGATGATGATCTCGGCGACCAGCCGGCCGCTCCGGCTGGCCACGATCTGATCCCGATATGCGGGGGCGAGCGTGACCGCGAAGAACGTGACCACGATGCACATCAGGCCGCCCTTGGCGAGGCCGAGCAGCAGGCCGAGCTGATGGTCGAATGCGGAGAGGTGAATGGCGTTGATCGCGCCTGAGATCACGCGGAACACGAGCCAGACGGCCAGCGAGGTGCCCACGTAGATGGCGAGCATCGCGATCAGGCGGTTCCATGGAGCCTGCTGGCCCACGAAGGGTGCCAACTGCCCGCTGAAACGCAGCGCGAGGAAGCTGCTGGCGGCGATGCCTGCGATCCAGGCGATCTGCCAGACGATTCCCTTGAAGTAGCCGAGCACCGCGGCCGCGGCCAGGATGCCCAGCATCACCAGGTCATAGCCTTCGAACGCCACGAACGTCGATCTCCGATGGAACGGGGGCGGGGCGGGAGTCTAGGGAGCTGGGCCGCCGGAGGCGAAGGCCAATCGTCCGTCGCGGGCGGATCGCAGGGGCCGGCCTGCCTGGTTTTCCGTGCGTCCTGCGCAGTCCGCGCATATTCGCTGTCTTTTCTTGCCGACAAAACTATCTTAACCCGCTTGCCGCAGGCTATTTTTTCTTCCTGTCCTGCCTAAAGCCCCATATGCGTCGCCGCGGTGTGCTCGATCGGACCCTGCGGGACGTAAGGTTTTAGCGGTGCAGGGGATGCGGTTCGGTCGCGGCTGACGGTTTGCCGGGGCGTGGCCGATAGCAGGCAAGAGTCCGCACGCTCCGAAATGGATTTCGGCGGCGACGGACTCGGCCGGTGCGACGGGGACGCCCCTCGCGCGGGCGGACCGTTCTGGAAGGGAATCGCCTCGTGCCCGGGTTGCAAGCCCACATCACCGCTTCGTCCATCCTGGGCGCGGGATACGGCGCGGCGGCGTGGTACCTCGGCGGCATGCCGCCCGCGACGGCGGCACTGGGCGCCGGCCTCTGCGCCGCGTCGGGCATGCTTCCCGATCTCGACAGCGGCGAGGGGATCCCGCTGCGCGAGAGCGCAGCCTTCGCGGCCGCCCTCGTGCCGATGCTGATGATCCAACGGTTCCAGCAGTGGGGGCTGCCGCTGGAGGGCATCATCCTGGCGTCCGCGGCCATCTACGCCGCCGTGCGATACGGCCTCGCGTGGCTGATCGAAAACTTCTCCAGGCACCGCGGCATGCTGCACAGCGTGCCCGCGGCCGCCATCACCGGACAGATCACGTTCCTCGCCTTCGCATCCTCGGAACCGCTGCACCGCTACTTCATCGCGGGGGCCGTGGTGCTCGGGTTCCTCTCGCACCTGGTGCTCGACGAGATCTGGGCGGTTCGCCAAGGGCTGTTCGGCCCCAAGGTCAAGAAGTCGTTCGGCACCGCGCTGAAGTTCGCGGGCCCGGAACTCTGGCCCACGCTCGTGGCCTACGGCCTCGTGGTGCTGCTCGGCGCGGTCGCCGCCGGCGACGCCCACTGGGGAGAGCGCATGGCGCACATCCGGCAGCACATGGAGCACGCGGCCCGCTACCAGCAGTCGTACCCGCAGCCCTATCCGCAGCAGTACCAGCAGCCGCAGCAGTACCAGTTCCGGCGGTAGCGCTCGCCACTTGTCTCCGGTATCGGCCGCCGGGATCATGTCTCGCCCCCGGCCCCGGATCCCCGCCGCCATGCCCGCCTCCACCACCGCCGTCCTGCCGAGCGTGACGTCGGCCGTGGCCCTCGGGGCGGCGCTGGCCCTGATCGCGGCGGCGGCCTTTGCGGGCGGCGCGTCGGTGGCGCTGGTGTCGCTCGGCCATCGCCCGCGGCAGGTGCTGCTCTCGCTCACCGGCGGCGTGCTCCTCGGCGTGGGCATGCTGCACCTCCTGCCCCATGCCTGCCTGGAACTCGGTGGCGACGTCGACACCGCCGCGGGCTGGGCGCTCGGCGGATTCTTCCTGATGTTTCTCCTGGAGCGCGCCTTTCACGCGCACGCCCACCACGCCGTCGACGAGGAGTGTGGGCACGATCACGGCGCGGACGGCCACCACGCTCCGGCGCACCACCATCACCCACACGGCGCGTCGCGGGGACGGTGGGCGTGGTGCGGCGCCCTCGCCGGGCTCACGCTCCACAGCCTCGCCGACGGCGCGGCCCTCGCCGCCAGCGTGCGGGCCGATGCCCTGCACGGCGCGGGCGTCTTCACCGGCTTTGCCACCTTCCTGGCCATCCTGCTCCACAAACCGCTCGATGCCGGGATCATCGCCACGCTGATGGTCGAGTCGGGCGTGCCGCCCCGCTGGCGGACGCTCGTCAACGCGGCCTATGCGGCCGTCGTGCCCATCGGTGCGGCCGCCTTCCTCATCAGCCTGCCCTTTGCTCGGGGCCGGGAAGATGCGGTGCTCGGCGTGGCGTTGGCGCTCGCCGCCGGCGCGTTCATCTGCATCGCGGCGGCCGACC
>JBJTRH010000427.1:0-3572 GCA_046076065.1 Planctomycetaceae bacterium
GCCTCGGGATTTGTGTGGGCAGGAACAGGAAGTAGTCGATGCCGTCGAACTTTTGGCCGTTCACGTTCGCGGCGGCCGTGAGTTCGAGCATCCGCTCGAGCGAGATCGGCGGCTCCTGGCCGGGGTCGGTGCCCTTGCCCACGAGGCCGGGCCACATGGCGTTGTGGAGCTTGGGCGCGGTGTGGCTCATCGCTTCCTTCCGTTCGTGGGCAGGTCGGAGTGGACGTCGGGGCCGAAGTAGCGGAGCGAGACGAGCGGACCGGGGCCGGTGTTCTTCACCACGTAGCCCGCCGCCGCGGCGTCGGCCGAGATGAAGAGCTCGTCGGAGGTCATCTGGCCGAAGCGGATCAGCGTGGGCGTGGCCACGTCGTGCCCGCCCACCGAGCCCTCGCCCTGCACCGTGATCCAGCCGCTGGCGCCGGCGTCCTTCACGGTGATGCTCGCCCCGGGCTCGAGCGTCAGTTCCTTGGCGCTGAAGAGTTGCTTGCCGTCGACGCGGCCGTAGACGATCCAGCGGTCGGTCGCGCCGGGGGCGCTTCGCGACTCGTCCACGATCGGCTCGAGGTAGTTGCTCTCCTTGAAGTGCGTGTCGACATTCTTCTCCCAGTCGAGCTGGCCGATGATGAAGTCGAGATCGTGGTGCTTGTCCGTGGGCATGTCCTTGACGAGCAGGCTCCAGGGCACCGCCCGGCCCTCGACGAGCGACTGGAACATCGCGAACACGTCGCTGCCCCACTGGGGCTCGTAGGTGAGCAGCGAGCCGGGGGCGTGCAGCACGCCCGGCGGGATCAGCCAGCCGGTGCCCCGCTTCAGGCGGTAGGCCTTGGCGAGATCGATGATGCCGTTGTCGCCACGGTTCCAGTTCTCGAGGCAATTCCGCACGTCGGCCTTCGTGGTGCCCGGCTCGAGCCCCATGAAGGTGTAGGGGAAGTTGTTGTCGCAGTTGTTGTACTGCGGCGGAAAGTAGTAGCTCTCGGGCTTGCCCTCGTGGCCCACGAGCGCCGCATCGGCCGCCGACTGGTGCATGTGGTGCGGGATGGGCCCCATGTTGTCGAAAAACTTCGAGTACACGGGCCACTTCCTGTAGCGATCCCAGATCGCCGTGCCGACGAGCCGCGCCGCCCCCTCCGCCACGGCGTCCCGCAGCAGGAAGCGCTCGCCCTCGAACATGCACCACGAGAGCCCCTCGTCGGGCACGCGGCCCTCGTTGGCGGCCTCGGTCGTGCTGGCGAACCACCGCTCGTCGATGCCGCCGCGATCGAGGCCGTAGGCGTAATAGTCGTCGGGGTGGAGGCGAACCCGCTTGCCGGGATGCAGGAAGCTCCGCGGCACCCAGGTGGGCGAGAGCCGGAGGATGCCCTTGCCGGCGTCGAGCGCCCGCCCCAGCGCGGCTCCGACATTCTTGGCCTCGGGCAGGATCGCGGACCCCTTCACGGCTGCGGCCATCGGCTTTCTCCCGGCATCCCCTCGTCGTCCGCGCACGAGTCTTTCGCGACGCGGCATCGACGTCGTTTGTTGTTGTACGGGCCGCGCCGCCGGCTCGCAACCGTGGCCGCGGCATCCCTCGGGCATCGGGCTGATCGGTTTCACGCGACCGCTCGACGGCATACACTCGCACCATGGGACGTGGGGCGTTCACGACCGCCGTGCTGCTGGCAAGCGTCGCCGCGATGCCCGCGTTGGCCCGCGGCGAGGTGGCGGGCGACGACTCGGGCATCCGTCCGCTGGTCGAGCGCGTGCTCGCCGCGACGGTGAGCGTCGCCTGTGTCGCCGAGGGCGGCTCGTTCTCGGGCTCCGGCATCGTGATCTCGCCCGTGGGGCACGTGCTTACCGCGGCCAGCGCCGTCCCGCCGGGTGCCACCGACGTGACGGTCCTGCTGGCGGAATACGACAGGCGGCCTGCGGCGATCGTCGCGAGCGATGAATCGCTGGGCGTGACGCTGCTCCGGGTGGTCACCGAGGAGCCGCTGCCGTTTCTGCCGATGGCGCGTGGCTGGCCGGCCGTCGGCGACACGGCCTTCACCGCCGCCGACGTCGACGACGTGATGCTCGCCAACGGACGCGCGTCGTTCAGCCGGGGCGTGGTGAGCGGTCTCTACGACGTGGCGAAGCAGCCCGAGGCGGCCTACGCCGGCCGAGTCATCGAGACGACCGCGGCGGTCAACCCGGGCTCGGATGGTGGGCCCCTCGTCGATGCCGCCGGACGGGTGATCGGGGTCGTCAGCCTGGCCGTGTCGCCGCGGCGGTGGCAGGGCACTGCCGTGCCCGCCGCGGTGCTCGCGGAACGGTTCGGGGCCCTCGCGTCGGGAGACGTGCCGGCCGTGGTCGACGACGCGCCCGCGCCTCCGGCCGCGGCTCCGCGGGCGGGGCTCGTGGCCGCGGCATCGAGGCTGGCGAAGCACCTCGTGGGCATCGAGGTGGAGCGGACCTGGCCCCCCGAGGAGCTGCCGAGGGCGTCGTGGGAGGAGTGCCGCCGCCGGATCGCCGACTGGGACACGCTGGCAGTGGCCGAGCGGAGGAAGCGGTTCGCCGCGTTTGCCGCGCGGGCCCGCATCCTCGACGTCAACCAGCTGCTCCGCCGCCCGGCCGGACCGGCCACGGGGATCATCGTTTCCGCCGACGGCTTCGTGCTCACCAGTTCCTTCAACGTCGGCGACGACACGGCCTTCGTCGGCAAGGCCTCGGGCCGGCCGCGGTCGTTCGGCCGCGACGACACGCTCGAGCAGCTGGTGGCGGAGCCCGACGGGGGCCTTGCCTCGCGGCCGAACCCGATCCGCCGGGTGACGGTCGTGCTCGCCGACGGCAGCCGCCGCGAGGCGAAGGTGCATGCCCGCCACGAGCCGCTCGGCGTAACGCTGCTCAAGATCGACGCCGACTCGCTGCCATTGCTCGACCTCGCGGCCGAGGCCACGTCGCCGCAGCTCGGCGACCACGTGGCGGCCGTCGGAGTCGTCGACCCGGGCGGGCCGTTCACGCTCAACCCCGGGATCGTGAGTGCCGCCTCGCGCAACCGCGGCTACCGCTTCCAGACCGACGCGCTGGTGAACTACGGCAACTCGGGCGGCCCCGTCGTCGACGCCGCGGGCAGCCTGCTCGGAGTGGTGACCGCGCCAATCGAGCCCGACACCGTGCTGGGCAGGATCTTTCCGCTCCAGCAGCTGATGCGGTGGAACCGGGCTCCGAACTCGGGCGTGGGATTCGTGGCCCGCGCCGATCGCATCCGTGCCGTGCTCGACGACCTCAAGGCGGGCAAGTCGTTCGAGCGGTTTCCAGGGCCGTTTCTCGGCGTGCAGGCCGATGAGTCGAAGGCGCTCGGTGACGAGGTGGTGATCGGGTTCGTGGCCGAAGGGTCGCCGGCGGCGAAAGCGGGGCTGAAGAAGGGCGACGTGCTCCTGGCCTACGACGGCGTCGAGTTGGCCGCCTGGCGGGAGCTCACCGAGCGGATCGCCGCCGGCCGGGCGGGCGACTCGGTGGTGCTCACGGTCCGCCGCAGGCAGAAGGGGCCGCGGCTGGTGATCGCCGGCCGCGACGTGGAGACGCTCGAGGACCTTGAGCGGCTCAAGACTTCGCTG
>JBJTRH010000428.1:0-24551 GCA_046076065.1 Planctomycetaceae bacterium
CGCTCACCGCCCGCCTCGGCGACACCGGCCGCAAGATCCACACGGCCCGCAGCCGCAATGACCAGGTGGCCACGGACCTCAGGCTCTTCTGCCGCCGGGCGATCGACCGGCTCGACGCCGGCCTCGCCGAGCTCCAGCGAACCTTCCTCGGCTTCGCGGAGCGGGAGGCGGGCCTCGTGATCCCGGCCTACACACACCTCCGGCGGGCGCAGCCCGTGCTCGCGGCGCACCAGCTGCTCGCCTGGTGCGAGAAGTTTGCTCGCGATCGCGACCGGCTCGCCGACTGCCGGCGACGGACCAACGTGCTGCCGCTGGGCTCGGGGGCCGTGGCCGGGTCGAGCCTGCCGATCGACCGTGAGCACGTCCGCGAGTCGCTCGGGTTCGGGGCCGTCGCCGCCAACAGTCTCGACGGCGCCAGCGACCGCGACTTTGCCGTGGAGCTCGCCTTCGTGATCGCGCTGACGATGGTGCACCTCTCGCAGTGGGCCGAGGAGTGGATCCTCTACAGCACGCAGGAGTTCGGCTTCCTCAAGCTGCCCGAGACGTTCTGCACCGGCAGCTCGATCATGCCGCAGAAGATCAACCCCGACGTGCTCGAACTCGTCCGCGGCAAGAGCGCCCGGACGATCGGCAACGTGCAGGCGCTCCTCGTGCTCCTCAAGGGCCTGCCCACGGCCTACAACCGCGACCTCCAGGAAGACAAGGAGACGCTCTTCGATTCGATCGACACGCTCGAAGCCTCGCTCGGCGTGGCCGCGCCGCTGGTCGCCGGCACGTCGTTCGACCGCGAACGCGTCGCCGCCACGATCGAGAAGGGCCATCTCGACGCCACGAGCCTGATGGAGGCCCTCATCGCGCAGGGAGTGCCGCAGCGGACCGCCCATGAGACGGTCGGCCGCCTCGTCCGCCTGGCCATGACCCGCGGCGTGGCCCTGGCAGACCTTGCCGACGAGGAGTTCTCTCGCGAATACGCGGGCTGGAACGCCGCCCTGCGTGGGGCCTTGGGCGCCTCCCGGGCAGTTGAGCGGATGGTGAGTTTCGGCTCCACGGCCCCCGGGTCGGTGGCCGAACAGATTGCCGGCTGGCGACAGCGGCTGGGAGCCGCGGCCACGCCGTAGCTCGAGGCAGTCGCTCCCGCCATGGCAGGATGCCCGCCGACCGGACGCTTTCGCCCGTGGGCATCGGCCTGCGCCGCCGTGACAGTCGCGGTGGCCGTCGCCGCCCAGGCGCAGACGCCCGCCGACGCACCGCTCGACCCGCTCCAGCAGGCCGTGGTCGACTCGCTCGCCTCCGCGCCGCGGACCACGCCGGCGGAGCTCCTCGAGGCCGTCGTCCGGTCCACCGACATCGGCGCGATCGACGCGGGCCTCGACTGGTTCGCGAGGCTGGCGGCGGCGCTCGACGAGGCTGGCGACCGCCGCGGTGACGTGCTCGCCGACCTCGCCGACTCGCCCGAGGCCGAAGGGCTCGGCCGTGTGGAGCGGGTGCTCGGCCCGAGGGAGCCCGGCGTCCGGGCGGTCGTCGCCGCGATCCGCGACGCGGCCCAGCTGCGACGGGGCGACCCCGGCCAGCTCGCCGCAGCCGCGGCCGCCCTTGCGAGCCCGCGTGCGGCCGAGCGGCAGGCGGCGGCCGAGCGGCTCGTCCGCGGACATGTCGACGCCCTGCCCGCGCTCGTGCCACTGCTCGGGTCGACGGCCGCGGCCGATGCCGGACCGCGCGACGCCGCGCGACGGATCGTGGCGCTGCTCGGCGACGACGCGCGGCGGCCGCTGCTCTCGTGGCTCGCATCCGGCGACGTCGAGCACTGGCCCGGCATCCTCGAGGCGCTCGACGCGAGCGGCGCCTCCGACATCGACACGTTTCTCATGGCCCCCGCACTCGTCGCCGACCTTCCCGCTCCGGTGCGGGAGACGGCCCGCGCCGTGCTCGAGCGCCGGGCCGCACGCCGCGATGAATCCAGGCGTCCGGAACGGGCCGTCCCCGACCGCGCCTCCGCCGAGGGGCTGCTCGCCGCGCGACTCGACCATGTGCTCTCGCGGGATGGGCTGCCGCAGCCCGACTGCCTGTCGCTCGAGCCGATCCGCGATCAGGCCAAGGCCGCCGCCGCATTCGGGGGCAGCGTCACGGGCGTGGTGGAGCGGATCACCTGGAAGCCCGACGACCGCCGCTTCGTGCGAACGCCGATGTCGCCCCGCCAAGCTCGGGCCCTCGACGCGGCGCACCTCGCGCGGGATCTGGCGGCCCTCGGCCCCCGCGATCCGCGGAGCGTGGACCTCGTGCTGCTGGCCAACCTGGAGCGGCTGCTCGTCGACCGCGGCGACCCGGCCGGCATCCCGCCGGCCGACCTGCAGGCCGCGCTCTCCGGCCCTGATGGCTTCTCGGCGGCGCGGGCCGCCGACATCCTCGACCTCGCCGTCACGCACGGCGCGTGGGAGGCGGCGGCGGGCATCGCCGCGGCACTCGCGCCGCCGCAGGGCGCCGTGGCCGCGGAGCCGCTGCCGCCCGACGTCCGCAAGGCGCTCGTGCGGGCGCTCGAGGTGCCCGATCCTGCCGTGCAGTTCTCGGCAGCCCGCACGCTCGCGCTCGCCGCGGGTGAGCCGCCGTTCGCCGGGGCGAGCCGCGTGCTCGACGTGCTCGTGCACGCCTCGACGGCCCGCGGCGTCGACCGGGCCGTGGTCGGCCACCCCGATCAGGTCGTCGTCGACTCGCTCGCGACCGGCATCTCGCGGTTCGGCTACGAGCCGGTCCGCGTCTCGACCGGCCGCGAGGCCGTGTTCGCGGCCCGCGCCAGCGCCGACACCGTGCTCGCGCTGATCGCCGCGCGGCTCACCACCTCCTCCGCTTATGAGACGACGCAGTTCCTCCAGCAGCAGCCGGTGGGGGGCATCCCGAGCGTGCTGATCGTGGTCGACCCGCTCGACGACGACGGCCGCGGCCGCTTCCTGTCGCGGCTGATCCCCCGGTTCTCCGAGCTCCACGGCGTGGCGATCGTGGATCGCCTCGAGAGCTTCTTCGTGCCGATCGTCGAAGAGGGCACCGACCGGATCCTCGTGCCGGCGCGATTCCCGGACGCGGTCGCACAGGCATCCGGGCCGACCGCCGTCGATCCGTCGTCGCGGACCGCGGCCCGGGTCGCCCGCCTGGGCCGGGCCCACGAGGCGTTGCGATTGCTGGCCGGCATGGAGAGCCGCGGCTGGGACGTGCGGCCCGCCACGGGCTCGGCGCTCGACGCGCTCTCGGTGGCCGAGCTCTACGAGCCGGCGGTGCGGCTGCTCGGCGTGCTCGGGCGGCCCGAGGCCCAGCGGGCGCTCGCCGTGGAGGCCGAGCGCGGCGACCTGCCGGACGGCCTGCGGAAGACGGCCATGCACGCGTTCGCGACGAGCGTCGCGGGCCACGGCGTGCTGCTCGATTGCGGCACCATCCGCTCGCTCGCGGCAGGGTACAATCCGGTGCGGCCGCCGGCACCGGAGTCGCGGGAGACGCCTGCCCGCGTCCTCGACGTGCTCGAGTCGGCGGGCAGCGTCCACCGCCCTGTTCCCCCCGATGCTCCGCTCCCACGTCCCACCCGCTGACTCGTCGCAGGCGCCGCCGCTGGCGGGCCTGATCGGCTCGAGCCCCGCGATGCTCGACGTCTACGCGACCACGCGGCGGGTGGCGGCGACCAACGCCTCGGTGCTGCTGCTCGGCGAGACCGGCACCGGCAAGGAGCTGATCGCCCGGGCCATCCACGAGCTTTCCCCGCGGGGCACGGGGCCGTTCGTGCGCGTCAACTGCGGCGCCCTCTCCGAGAGCCTGCTGGAGAGCGAGCTCTTCGGCCATGTTCGCGGCGCGTTCACCGGCGCCGTCTCGAATCGGGCCGGCCGCTTCGAGGCCGCCCACACCGGCACGATCTTCCTCGACGAGATCAACTCCACCACGCCGAAGCTGCAGGTGAAACTGCTGCGGGTACTGCAGGAGCGGGAGTTCGAGCGGGTGGGCGACACCGAGACGGTCCGCGTCGACACCCGCGTGATCGCCGCGAGCAACCGCGACCTCCTCGACGAGGTGGCGCGGGAGACGTTTCGCGAAGACCTCTACTACCGGCTCAACGTGGTGCCGATCGTGCTGCCGCCGCTCCGCGGCCGACGGGACGACATCCCGCTGCTCGTGCGGCACTTCCTCGACCACTACAGCGCCGCGAACGGGCGGTCCGTCACCCGGATCCGCCAGGATGCCGCCGATGCCATGGCCAAGTATCACTGGCCGGGCAACGTCCGCGAGCTCCAGAACGTGATCGAGCGGTGCGTGGTGATGGCCGACGGCGACGAGCTCACGCTCGATCTGCTGCCGCCCGCACTCCGCGGCGACCGCCCCGCCGTGCCGATGCCCGGCCGCGGCGGCGACCTCGACAGCCTCGCCCGCGACCTCGTCGAGCAGGGCATGACGACCGCCACGCCCGGCGACGACACCCTCTTCGACCGCATCGTGAGCCGTGTGGAACGGGAACTGATCGCCCAGATGCTCGCCGCCTGCGACGGCGTGCAGCTCAAGGCCGCGGCCCGTCTGGGCATCAACCGCAACACACTCCGCAAGAAGCTGCTCGAACACGGCCTCGAGGGGGGCGACGACGCCGCCTGACGGCCGCGCCCTCAGATGCCGCCGAGCGGCAGCGGCCGGCCGCCGGTTCGCGCGTCGAGCTGCTCCACCCGGTCGCGCCACTCCTCCGGCACCGCCTCGAGATCGTCCGGCCCGTCGAGCGGCCCCGCATGGATCTCGTCGCCACCCGGCCCGTGGATCGCCACGGTCTTCCGTCCGCCGCGGGAGGTGACCTCCACCGTGCCCTGCCCATCGCGCGACACCGCCCGGCTCTCGACGACCCCGTTCACCGTCGACGACTGAACCTGGACGCTGCTTCCCCCGGCGCCTCCCGGCTGGGCCATCGCAAGCGCCTGGGCGAGCAGCTCACCGGCGTTGGGCGGCATGCCCGGCATCATCGGCCGCGGGCCCCCGGCCACCGCATCTCCCGCCCGCGGATCGCCGGGCCGTCGGGCCGCGAGCACGGCCTCGACCTGCTGGGGCTTGCCGCGCCGCACGATGCCGAGGGCGACCTTCGCGCCCGGGCAGGCCGCATCGACCATCTCGGCGAGATCGAGCGGGCTGGCGACCTCGACGCCGTCGAATGTGAGCAGCACATCGTTGACCTTGAGGCCCGCCTTTGCGGCCGGGCTGCCCGGCTCCACTCGCGTGATCAGGAGCCCGCCGCGGTCGGGGAGGTCCACGTGTTCGCGGAGTTCCTCCGTCACCGGGCCGGTCATGATGCCGAGCGTGGCAGGCTGGCGGCGGCCCGCCCGTTCGCCATCCGCAGGCTTCTCGGCAGGCTGATCCATCTGCCGCGCGCGTGGCCGCACCGGCTCGTCGGCCTTCTCGGCCTCGGCGCCGACAGCCACGAGGCCCACCGCCAGCACCGCGACGAGCGTCAGCAGCACGTTCATACGTGGCTCCTTGTCATCGGGAACGATCACCCAACGCGGCCATCCTCGGCCATCTCGCGGGCGTGGTAGCTCGACCGCACGAGCGGGCCGCTGGCCACCTGTCGAAACCCCATCCCGCGGGCGAGCGTGCCGAGTTCGGCGAACTCCTCGGGCGGCAGATACCGCTCCACCGGCAGGGCGTCGAGGGCCGGCTGCAGGTACTGGCCGAGGGTCAGGAAGTCGACGCCGTGGTCGAGCAGGTCGGCGAACACGTCGAGCAGCTCGTCGCGCGTCTCGCCGAGGCCGAGCATCAGTCCGGTCTTGGTCTTCACCTCGGGAGCGATCCGCTTGGCGTCGGCGAGCAGGCGGAGCGTCCACGCGTACACGCTCTTGCGGCCGCGGACGGTGCGGTAGAGCCGCGGCACGGTCTCGGTGTTGTGGTTGAACACCTCGGGACGAGCCTCCATCAGCCGCTCGAGCGCTCCCTCCTTATCGATGAAGTCGGGCACGAGCACCTCGATCGTGGCTCCGGTGGCGGCCCGGACCGCCTCGACCGTCCGCCGGAAGTGCTCGGCGCCGCCGTCGGGAAGGTCGTCGCGGGTCACGCTCGTGATCACCACGTGCGCGAGCCCCAGCCGCCGCGCGGCCTCCGCCACCCGCTCGGGCTCGTCGAGCTCGAGGGCCTCGGTCTTGCCCTTGGGCACCGAGCAGAAGCCGCAGGGCCGCGTGCACACGTTGCCGAGGATCATGAAGGTGGCGGTCCGCTGCGACCAGCACTCGAGCCGGTTGGGGCACTTGGCCGACGAACAGACCGTTTCCAGGCCGAGCTCGGCGATCAGATGTGCCGTCTCGGCGTGGCCACCGCCGGGAGCGAGGTTCTGCCGCAGCCACGGCGGCAGCCGGCGCGTCGGGGGCGCAGGCGGCTCCGGTGCTCCGAGGATCGGCAGCGAGACCGACACGACGGACGGCGATGCATCACCCGACACGGCTCACGACCTCCGGCTGCTCGGGACGCGACTGGATGCGGAACGGGAACCCGGCGTTGACGTGCATCCGCGGCGCGGCGAAGGCGGCGGCGACCGATTCGATGACCGCGGTGCGGACGTCCTGGAGCCGCACCCGCCGCTGCACGTCTGCCTCGATCGACCCCATCGTCGTCGGCACGTCGGCCTCGTCCGGCCGGCCGCGCCGGGGCATGGTGTCGACTCGGTGAAACACGTCGAGGGCCGGAGAGACGTTGATAAACGCCCCGTGGCATACCACCCCCCGCCGCACGGCGAGCCCCGCCGCGGCGAGCAGCCCGCTGCGACCGACCACGCCGTGAAAGCCCGGCACGACCGATCCGCTGCCGCAGCGGACGGTGGCGATCGCAGCTGCGACCGCGGCCACGAAGCGGTCGACGAATCCGCCGACGTCGTGGGCCGCGAGGCCGAGATCCTCGAGCCGCGCGAACATGGCCACCACCACCTGTCCGGGACCGTGCAGCACCGCACCACCGCCGCGGCCAGTGAACCGCACGGCGAGCCGCCGCTCCCGGAGATCGTCATCGGAGAGCCGCACGTCGCTCCGCGAGCCCGCCCGGCCGATCGTGATCACGGGCTCGAACTCGCAGAGCACGAGCGTGGGCGGGCGGCCGCCGACCTCGGCCACCTCGCCCGCCAGCCGTTCGGCCATCGCCAGGTAGTCGCCGAAACCGGTCACGCCCGCGAGCCAGACCGCCAGCGGCTTCCGCGGGGCGGAGGGCACGGCTGCGGCGGCATGCGGGCCGACGTGGGGCATACCGGAGTTGTAGCAGGTCGCCGCGGCAGGGCAGGATGGCTCGCGCCCAGACCGCCGCCCGCACGCGAGGAGCACGTCATGCAAAACGCCCCACCGCCCCTGCCGCCCTCCGGCGGGATGCCTCCCGCAGGCATGCCGGCACCCTCCGCACCGGGCAAGACGTCCGGCCTGGCGATCGCAAGCCTCGTGCTCGGGATCCTGGCGTGTCCACTGTCGTGCCTCACGGCCATTCCCGGACTGATCTGCGGGATCGTGGGACTCGTCAGGATCCGCAACTCGGAGGCGGCGGCGACGGGGCCGCGGCTCGGGGGCAGCGGCCTGGCGATCGCCGGCATCATCCTCAACGCCGTGTTCCTGTTCGTCACGCCCGTGATGATCGGGCTTCTGCTGCCGGCCGTGCAGTCGGCACGGGAGGCGGCACGACGGGCTGCGTGCATGAACAACTTCAAGCAGATCGGCCTCGGCATGCACATCTTCGCATCCGCCCAAAGGGACTCGTTTCCTGCAGCGATCGTCGATGCCGACGGCCAGCCACTCCTGAGCTGGCGGGTGGCGATCCTGCCCTATCTTGAAGAGACGGAACTCTACAAGGAGTTTCATCTCGACGAGCCGTGGGACAGCCCTCACAACCTCGCGCTCGTCGAGCGGATGCCGCAGGTGTTCGCCTGCCCGAGCGGCGTGCTGCCGCCGGGCATGACCACGTACCTCGCCGCCGCCGGCCCGGGGATGGCCCTCGACGAGCCGACCCGCGCCGGCCAGTTTGCCGTCGTGCCCCTCAGCGAGATCGCGGCGAAAGACGGCACGAGCCACACGATCCTCGTGTGCGAGGCCGGCCACGATCAGGCCGTGCCGTGGACGAAGCCCGACGACATCGCCGTCGATCCCGCGCGGGCGACGCAGGGCCTGCTCGGCTCGGCCACCGACCATGCCGGGAGCCTGCGGGTCGCCGGCTTCGCCGACGGATCGGTCCGCACCATCTCCAACGACATCGACCCCGAGGTCTTCAAGGCGCTGCTCACGCGAAGCGGTGACGAGAACCTGCCTGCGGACTTCTGATACGGCTCCGTCGTGATCCCCGGGCGCCGTCACGCCCCACTGACGGCGGCGGCGAGTTGGCCGTGCAGGGCCACCAGCCGCTTGTGCCGGGCATACATCCGTTCGAACTTGGCCGCCGCGGCCGGTCGCGGCACGAACCGCCGCGCCGAGTCGGTCGCATGGCCTGAGAGAAACGCCTCCCATGCGGCGGGCTTGCCCTGGATCCGCTCGTCGCGAAACTTCGCCATCAGCGCCGCCCCCCACGCCGTGCCCTCCGCCGCGCCGGCCAGGATCACGACCGGTACGTGAAACGCGTCGGCGAGCAGCTGCCCGAGTTCGGGCGTCTTCGTGAGCCCGCCGGAGAGCACGATCTCGTTCCGGGGAAAGCCCTGGGCATCGAGCCCTTCGCTTCCCATCCGCAGGTTGAAGATCGTGGCCAGCAGCATCGCCTTGGCCACGTTGCCGGGCGTCGCGCTGGCATCATTGAGGCCGATCACCAGCGCCGTGCCGCCGTGCGATACGCCCGCCCCCGGCTCGTCGCCCATGAAGGGCAGCGCCTGCAGGCCGCCGCAGTCGTCCGGGGCGGCGAGCAGCTCGGGGATCACCGCCGCGAATGCGTCACCGCCGGCGGCCTTGCCAAGCATCTCCACCACCACGTTCAAGGCCGTGGTGCCGTTCCGCAGCCAGACCATGTTGATCGGCTTGCCGTCGGGGGCGCAGAAGTGGTCGATGGCCCGGTCCACGCCCGCGAAGGCCCGGTCGCCCACGGCGTTGGCCACGACGCTCGTGCCGAAGCTCATCGCCACGGTGCCGGCGGCCGCGATCAGCGACCCCGTGAGGGCCGCGGGCTGGTCGCCCTCCGCGGGCGCCACGGGGATCCCCTCGGGGAGGCCGAGCAGCGCCGCACCGCGGGCGGCGAGCACGCCGCCGTCGTCACCCGCACGACGCACCTCGGGCAGCAGGTCGCGGAGCGGCTTCACGCTCGCACCCTTGCAGGTCCGGGCCACGAGGGCATCGAAGTCGGCCAGCCGGCGGGCATCGTAGTCGAGCGTGGCCTGGTCGATCGGAAACATCCCCGCGGCGTCGCCGATGCCGAGCGTCCAGCCCCCCGTGAGCACATGGGCGATCCAGCCCGACGGCGTCGTGATCCGCCAGGTGCGGGCCGCCTTCTCGGGCTGGTTGCGGATCGTCCACAGCCAGCGGGCGGCGGTCATCCGCTTGGGCACCTTGGCATGGAGGGCCGCGGTGAGTTCATGCCCTTCGGCTTCGTTGCGGGCGTCGCACCAGAGCCGCGCGGCGGAGAGCGGCACGCCCGCCTGGTCGATGAGCACCTCGCCGTGCATCTGCCCCGAGATGCCGATCGCCCGCACCTCCGGCTCGATGCCGCTCGCCGCGAGCCGCTTCCGCAGCGCGAGCATCGCGTCGCCGAGCGCCCGCTCCCAGTCGGCGGGCCGCTGCTCCTGGCACTCCTCCGGAAGCCCCGGCACCATCGCGTAGTCGCCGGCGCCGGTGGCGAGGATCCGCAGCGCCTCGTCGGTGAAGATCACCGACAATCCCTGCGTGCCGATGTCGATGCCGAGATAGCCCTGGGTATTCATCGACCGTGACTCCTGCGTGCCGTTGTCCGCCGCTCGAGCGGCATTATGCCGCGTCCCAGCGGACCGCCGCCGTCGCCCCATGGCCACGGGTGCCGCAGAACGACACTTCGATGCCGAGGTTCCGGGCCACGGCCGCCTTGAGGAGCGCCGCGCGGTCGGCGCCTGCGGCGTCGCGCGCGTAGGCCACGTGCACGTGGTTGGCCTTGTGGCGGGCCATCATCTGGTCGCGGGTCACGCCGTAGGTCACGGCGTGCATGATCGGCCACTGCTTCGTGGTCGCCTCGAGCCGGCGGCGGGTCTCCTCGGCGGGCAACGGCACCACCTCCGCGCGGCCGATGTCCATGCAGAGCTTCTCCTGCGTGCCCGTGCCATCGACCCAGATCCGGCTCCAGACGATCTCGCCCGGCTTGCTGACGCCGGCGAGGGTGCTGCCGCCGAGCCGGAAGTACATCGGCGGCTGCCGGAAGCCCTCGGCCCCCTTCCAGCCCTTCACGAAGTGCGCCGGGGGCGCGCCGCCCGAGATCTCGAACACCCACACCCAGTGGTCGGTGGATCGCGACTGGTCCCAGTCGCCCCAGCGGATGTCGTGGAGCGTGTTCTCGACCGGTTCGCCAAGCGCGGCGTGCACCCGCGCGGTGAGCAGGCCGTCGAGGCCCGCGCACTCGTCGACCTCGTTGAAGTGCACGAGCGGCCGGCCCTTGTAGAGAACACGGGAGGATCCCTCGGCCGTCACCGGCGGACGCTTCGAGTCGTTGAGCATGCCCTCCACGAGGTCGCTCGCCGGCAGCAGGTCCTTGAGCCCCTGCTGGTACTGGATGCCCACGAGATCGCAGCCGTAGCGGTCGGCGATCCGCAGGGCGGCGACGTACATCCGGCACTGCAGCAGCACCTGCTGCCGCGTGAGGTCGGTGGCCTCGTCGCGGCCGAAGTGGAATCGCATGCCCGCCTGCTCGAGCCAGCGGAACACGGCGCGGCTCTCGGCCTCGGTCGTCCGCATCGTCTCGTGGTAGAGCGCGCTCTGGCTGAGCCGCTCCTTGAACACGCCGGTGGCGTGCAGGAGCCGGTCGGGGATGATCGCATTCTCCATCCCCATGCAGCCCTCGTCGAACACGCCCATCAGGGCCTTCTTCCCGCGAAGCTCCTCGGCGAGCGCCGCCGCCCGGGCAGCCAGATCGCGGGGCATGCGGACCTTGGCGAACGGCACCACGTGGCTCGTGTCGTGGTGGATCGTCCGCGTGTCGAGCCACGCCGTGAGGTGCCGCTCGAAGCTCGGGCTCGCGAAGTCGTCGGCCCAGATCGTCGAGTAGGGCACGCCCGACTTCGTGAGCGACCCATTGAGGTTGAGCATGCCCACGAGGCCCGGCCACTGGCCCGACCAGTTGGCGGCGGTGAGGATCGGCCCACGATGGGTGGTGAGGCCGGGCAGCACGTGGTTGGAATACTGCCAGACCGCCTCGGCCACCACGAGCGGCGACTCGGGATCGATGTCCGCGAACGCGTCGAGGCCCTCGCGGCAGCTGGCGATGAATCCGTGCCCTCGGCCGCGCGCGGCGGCGTGGCCCCGGGAGAGTTTCCAGCCGGCCCGCGCAAAGGCCGCGACGAGCGCCTTCTCCATTGCCTGCTGCGCCGGCCAGCAGACGCGGTTGGCCTCCTCGCGGAGATCGCCGCTGGCGACGAGCACGGCGGTCTTCGCGGCGGCACGACGGGAAACGCTGGCTGGTGCGGCCATGGGTGCGGTCTCATCCGGTGGAATCGGCGGTTCGCGGCCAACTATACTCCTCCGACCGGGTTTTCATCCCTCCGCCCCGACGTCCACCACGGCATGGCATATCGCCACGAGTTTCGCGCGATCGCGATCGTCCTGGCGTCCGCCTCGCTCGCCGTGGCGGACGCCCCGGCACGGCTTGCCGACTTCGGCCGCTGGGTGATCGCCGCCGACTATGCCCGCGACGGCACCACGCTCGTCACCGCCGGCGGCGACAGCCTGCTCTACCGCCCTGGCGACGTGGTGGCCTGGAACGTCGCCGACGGCACGCGGATCGGCGAGTTCGTCGGCCATCCGACGGCGGTCTGGGCCGTGCGGCTTTCTCCCGACGGCAGGCTCCTGGCGACCGCCGGATACGACGGCCTCGTGCGGCTCTGGGACGTTTCCACGCGGCAGCCGAAGCATGATCTGAAGAAGCACAAGGGCTGGGTGCGTGGGGTGGCCTTCTCGCCCGATGGAACCCGGCTCGCATCCGCCGGCGAGGACGGCAGCGTGGTGCTGTGGGACATCGCCACCGGCGCCGAGGTGAAGACGATCGCCGCCCACGAGGGGGCGGCCGCCTGCGTGGCCTACGCACCCGACGGGCAGACCCTCGCCAGCGGCGGCGGGGACAATCTCGTGAAACTCTGGAACGCGGCCGATGGCTCCGAGCGGGCGCGGCTCGAAGGCCATGGCGACCTCGTCTGGGCGGTGGCCTACGCGGCCGACGGCGGCACGCTCGCCAGCGGCGGTGCCGACCGGACGATCCGGCTCTGGAATCCTGGCGACGGCAAGCCCAAGGCCACGCTCGCCGGCCACACCGACTGGGTGACGTCGCTCGCGTTTTCCGGCGATGGCTCGCGGCTCGTCAGCGGCGGCATCGACGGGACCGTGAAGCTCTGGGATCCATCTGCCGCGGGCGAGCAGGAAGGCCCGGCCAAGGCCGAGTCGAGCGTCTGGACCGTCGCGTTCGCCCCCGTTGGCACGACGCTCTTCGTCGGCACGCACGCCGGCCCGCGACTCACGGCCGCTCCCGCGCCGAAGCTCCTCCCGCCGCCACCACAGCCGGCGACCCCATCCCCGGCCGCGCCACCGACACCCGCCGCTGCCGCGACGCTTCCCCTCGTGCCCCGTGAGTTCGCGAGCATGGCGGGGGCCGCGGCCACCGTGGCCACCGACGGCACGGTGACCATCACCGGCTCGCTGGCCAAGGACACCTACACGCTCAAGGCCGTGGTTCCAGGCGATCGCCAGGTGGCCGCGATCCGTCTCGAGGTGCTCGCCGACGACACGCTTCCGCAGAAGGGGCCGGGGCGGGCGGGCAATGGCAACTTCGTGCTCAGCACGTTCGCCGTGCTCGCGGGGCCGCCCGGTGGCGGACCGGCGACCGCGGTGCGGTTCGCCTCGGCACAGGCCGATTTCGAGCAGCCGAAGTACGGCGTGGCCGCGGCGATCGACGACGCGGCGGAGACGGGCTGGGCGATCGCCGGCGGCATCGGCAGGTCGCACGAGGCGACGTTCGTCGTGCACCCCGACACGCCGCTCGCAGCCGGAGCCCCGGTAACGATCACGCTCGACCAGCAGTACACCGACGGCCAGCACGCGCTCGGCAAGTTCCGCCTGTCGGTGGTGCCAACGCCCGCCGCGCCGTAAACGCGCCGATTCGATGCCCGCACACCGCTCCCACCCGAGGTCTCAGCCATGATCCGATCGTCCGTCCGCGCCCCATGGTTCGTCGCCCTCGCCGGAGGCGCCGCGGGAATCCTCTTCTCCACGGCCGTCGCGCCGCCGGCCCGCGTGACGGCCACCACGTCCCTCTCCCAGGAGTCGTTCGCCGTGTGCACGGCGCTGATCGACGGATCGCTCGAGGGCATCTTCATCCTCGACTTCGAGACGGGCGACCTCACCGGCGGCGTGCTCAACCAGAACACGTCGAAGTTCGGCGTCTCCTACCGGACCAACGTGCTCAAGGACCTCGGCTTCAAGCCCGGCAAGGTGAAGAACCCGAAGTTTCTGCTCGTGCCCGGACTGGCGTCGTTCGCCGGGGCGGCGGGATCCCGCATGGCGCAGTCGGTGCTCTACGTCACCGATGCCGCGACGGGCGTGACCGTGGCCTACGGCATCCCATGGAACGCCCAGCAGACCGCGGCCGCCGGCGGGCCGATGAACTCGGAACTGGTCCCGCTCGACATCGCCCGCCCGCGGGGCGGCGGTGCGAAGGTCCAGTAGGATGGTGACCAGCCCTGCGCCGCAGGATGGATCCGTGACTGTCACGGTGAACGGCGTCGCCCGGCCGGCGGCGGCGGGATCATCGCTGCGGGCGCTCGTCGAGGCCCTCGGCTTCGCGGGCCGGCCGATCGCCGTGGAGCTCGACGGCGAGGTGGTTCCGCGGGCGGCGTTCGACGCCCGGCTGCTCGCGGGCGGAGAGCGGATCGAGATCGTGACCTTCGTGGGCGGCGGCTGAGCGGAGACGAGACACCCGGATGACGACCATGCACGACACGCCGAGCCTCGACGACGCCCCGCTGGTGGTCGGGGGCATCACGCTCACGAGCCGACTGGTCGCCGGCACCGGCAAGTACGCCACGTTCGCCGAGATGGCCCGCTGCCTCGACGTGTCGGGAACCGACTGCGTCACGGTGGCCGTCCGCCGCGAACGGCTCGTGAACGCGGCCGGCGAGAGCATCCTCGACCACATCGACGCGAGCCGATATGCGATCCTCCCCAACACGGCCGGCTGCTACTCGGCCGACGACGCGATCCGCGTGGCCCGGCTCGGCCGGGAGCTGCTCCGCGACATGGGATCGGCAGCCTCGGAGTGGGTGAAGCTCGAGGTACTCGGCGACACCAAGACCCTCCTGCCCGACCCGGTGGGCACGCTCGAGGCCACCGAGCGGCTCGTGGCCGACGGCTTCACCGTGCTCGTCTACACGAGCGACGATCCCGTGATCGCCCGGCGGCTGAAGGCGCTCGGGGCGGCCAGCGTGATGCCGGCCGGGAGCCCGATCGGCTCGGGCCAGGGCGTGCTCAACGCCAACAACCTGCGGATCTGCCTCGAGATGCTCAAGGACGGCGATCCGACGTATCCCGTGATCGTCGACGCCGGGGTCGGCACGGCCAGCGACGTGGCGGTGGCGATGGAGCTCGGTGCCGACGGGGTCCTGCTCAATACTGCGATCGCCCACGCCCGCGACCCGGTGCGGATGGCGGCCGCGATGCGGGACGGCTGCCGGGCCGGACGGCTCGCGTTCCTCGCGGGCAGGATGCCGCGACGGCTGTATGCGACGGCGTCGAGCCCCGACGAGGGCCGGATCGGGCGGCCCGTCTGACACCGAAGGAGGCTGCGATGCTGGCCAAGCGGATCATTCCCTGCCTCGACGTCGATCGCGGCCGGGTCGTGAAGGGAACGAAGTTCCTCGACCTCGTCGATGCCGGCGATCCGGTCGAGGTCGCCGCCCGGTACGAGGCCGAAGGGGCCGACGAGCTGGTGCTTCTCGACATCACGGCGAGCCAAGAGGGCCGCGGCATCATGCTCGACGTCGTCCGTCGCGTGTCGGAGACGGTGTTCATGCCGTTCACGGTGGGCGGCGGCATCCGCACGCTCGACGACGCCGCCCGGCTCGTGCAGGCGGGCGCCGAGAAGGTGAGCATCAACTCGGCGGCGGTGCGCACGCCCGAACTGGTCACGGCCGTCGCCGACCGGCTCGGCAGCTGCGCCACGGTGGTCAACATCGACCCGAAGCGCGTGGTCAAGGACGGCCGCGACGTCTGGGAGGTGTTCGTCAACGGAGGCCGCGTGCCGACGGGCCTCGAGGCGGTGGCCTGGGCCCGCGAGGTGGAGCGGCTCGGCGCGGGCGAGATCGTGCTCACCTGCATGGATCGAGACGGCACCCGCGCGGGCTACGATCTCGAGATCACGGCAGCCGTGAGCCGGGCCGTCGGGATTCCGGTCGTCGCCAGCGGCGGCGCCGGCGCTCCCGAGCACCTCGCCGACGCCGTCGAGCACGGCGGGGCCGACGCGGTGCTGGCCGCTGGAATCTTCCACTTCGGCCAGTGTACGATCCGCGAAGTCAAGAACCTGTTCGAGCAGCGGGGGATCCCGGTTCGTCCGTTCCGCTAGCCCTCCGTCAAGCCGCCCCGCCCTCCTCCGTCAGCGCGTCATGTCAACGACCGAGACTCCCCCCACCGACGTCGCCAAGCCGGTCGCGGCCAATGGCTACAAGTACGAGGTCGACCGCCTCTTCGAGGCCCTCGTCAAGCTCAACGGCAGCGACCTGCATCTCAAGGCCGACCAGCCCCCGATCATCCGCGTGAAGGGCACGCTCCAGCCGCTCAAGCATCCCAAGATTGACGACGCCCGGATGCGGCAGCTCTGCATGCCGATCATGACGGAGCGGCAGCGCGGCATCTTCGTCGAGGAAGGGGGCGTGGACTTCGCCCACACCTGCGTCGTGGATGGCGTCCGCTGGCGATTCCGCGTCAACCTGCTCACCCAGCAGGGGGCGATGGGGATGGTCGCCCGCCGCGTCAACAACACGATCCCCGACTTCAAGGGCCTGTTCCTGCCCGAGAGCATCGAGAAGATGTGCGTGCTCGATCAGGGCATGGTGCTGCTCGCCGGCGTGACCGGCTCCGGCAAGAGCACCACGATCGGCTCGATGCTCAACTACATCAACCGCAACTACCGCAAGCACATCCTTACGCTCGAGGACCCGATCGAGTTCGTCTTCACCGAGGACAAGTGCCTGATCAATCAGCGGGAGATCGGGCAGGACGTCAAGAACTTCGAGATCGGGATGAAGCACGCGGTCCGCGAGGATCCCGACATCATCCTCGTGGGCGAGTTGCGCGACGTGGAGACCTTCAAGACGGCGATCCACGCCGCCGAGACGGGCCATCTCGTGTTCGGCACGATCCCTGCCGCGAGCGCCTCCAGCTGCATCGGCCGCATCCTCGACCTCTTCCCGCAGGAAGAGCATGCCTCGATCCGCAGCGCCATCGCCTTCAACATGAAGGGCATCATCGCGCAGAAGCTGCTCAAGTCGATCCGGCCGGGCGTCAGCCGCGTGCCGATCTGCGAGGTGATGTTCTTCGACGTGCTCGTGCGGAAGTACGTCCTCGAGGAGCAGGATCACCTCCTCGCCGACCACATCAAGAAGTCGTTCCGCGACGGCATGCAGGACTTCACGCAGAGCCTCAAGAGCCTGATCGACCAGGGTCTCATCGACCGCCACGACGCCATGGAGATCGCCCCCAACCGCGAGGCTCTCGAGATGGCGCTCAAGGGGATCGGGGTATCGTGATGCCGCGTGGACGGTCGGTGACCCGCGCGGCCCTCGCAGCCGCCATGATGGCCGGATGGGCGGTGCCGGCGCTGGCCGCCGACGCCGCCTCGGGCTGGCCTCCGCTGATGCCTCCCTCGTGGGGCGTGCGGGGCACCGGAGGCGGGCTGGCGATCGTGCCGCTGGTGCTCTGGTGGCTGTGCGTGCTGGCGTGGATGCGGACGGTGGAGTGGGTCTCGACCGACGCCACCAAGCACAAGCTCGCGCCGGCCTTCTGGGGCATGGTCTGCGGTCTGCCGCTCTTCCTCGCGGCCATCCTGGCCTGGTGGATTCCGACGTTTCTCATCGGCCTGCCGCTGATGCTCGTCGCCTGGCTGGCACCGGTGATCACCTACGCCGTCCTCCGCAACGCGAAGGTGCCGCCGTCGGAGCAGGTGCTCACGGTGGGCCACGCCCGGCGGCTCCTCTCGCGGCTGCTCGCCAAGGTGGGCATCGACTTCGATCCCGGGATCGACGAGGGCGACCTGGTCCCGGTGGTGGCCCTCGCGGCCGTGGGCGGCAAGACCGCCGACGAGAACGCGGCCCGGCTCGATGTGGCGAGCAAGCTCGCCGGCTTCGAGGAGGCGCGGAAGATCATGCTCGGCGCCGTGATGGCGCGGGCCGGCACGCTGTCGCTCGAACTCGACCCCGCGGGCACGCTCGTGCGGCACGAGGTCGACGGGGTGTGGGACAAGGCGAAGGTCCGTCAGGCCGTGCGGGGCGGCAAGGTGAAGGAAGCATGGGTCGACGCCCCCAAGGCGAGCCTCGAGGCCGGCCAGGCGGCGGTCACCGCCCTGAAGGCGCTCTGCGGCGTGGCGCCGAACGTCCGGGACGCGAAAGCGGCGCCGTTCCTGATAAACGTCGACGGCAAGCCGCGGAACTGCCGGATGTCGATCCGGCGGCAGCCCAGCGGAGAACAGCTGGTCGTGCAGATCGACCCGCCGGCGGCGGTGTTCAAGAAGCTCGAAGACCTCGGCATGCCCAAGCCGCTGGCCGACAAGGTGGTCGAGCTCACGAGGGTCGAGAAGGGCCTGATCATCATCTCCGCGCCGCCGGCGTCCGGCCTGACGACGACCTTCGACGTGCTCGTGCTCTCGGCCGACCGACTGCTTCGCGACTTCATTTCGCTGGAAGACGCCGCCACACCGGCCCGTGAGATCCAAAACGTCCGCCCCGTGCCCTTCGACGCCCGCACCGGCGTGACGCCGCTGCAGGTGCTGACCGACGTGCTGCGGTCCTACCCGAACGTGATCGTGACCCGCGACGTGGGCGACAAGCAGCTCGTCGCCGAGCTCGCGAAGCTCGCCGCCGACGACAAGCTGGTGATCCTGAGCGTGAAGGCCACCGATGCCACTGACGCGATCGCCCGCATCGCCTCCTGCGGCGTTCCGGCCGACATGCTCGCCCGCTCGCTCGTGGCCTCGGTGTCGCAGCGGCTCGTCCGCAAGCTCTGCCCGAAGTGCCGCGAGGGGTATCCCCCCGAGCCGGAGCCGCTGCCGAAGGCCCTGGCGCAGTTCAAGCTCACTCCCGAACAGCGCGGCCGTGTCCGCAAGGCGTCGCCCCACGGCTGCCGGCTCTGCGGTGGCACCGGCTACCTCGGCCGCACCGCCGTGTTCGAGCTCGCCAGCGGCATCACGCTCCGCAAGGCGATCGCAGCGGCCACCGATGCCGCCACGCTCCGCAAGGCGGCGGTGCAGGACGGCATGAAGCCGATGGGCGAGGCCGGCCTCCCGCTCGTGCTCGAAGGGGCGACGTCTCTCGACGAGCTCCAGCGGGTGTTCGCCGCCAAGGGGAGCTCCGCCCAGCAACCGCCGCCACCGCCCGGAGCCAAGAAGTCATGAGCGGCTCCGTCATCTCCTTCGCACTGCTCGGCCTGTTCATCGCCGTCGCCTTCGCGCTGTGGCGGGAGGGGCTGTGGGGTGCCGCCATCATGCTGCTCAACACCCTGCTGGCGGCGACGTTCGCCACGGCGTGGTACGAGCGGCTGGTCACGTTCCTGATGGGCAGGCTTCCCAGCTACGACTACCTCCTCGACTTCATCGCCCTGTGGGGCCTGTTCGCGATCACGCTCCTGGTCCTCCGCGAGATCACCGATCGCGTCTCGCGCCGCAAGGTCCGCTTCCGCAAGCCGGTGGAGATGTTCGGCTGCCCGGTGGTCGCGGCCGTCGCCGCGTGGATCTTCGTCTGCTTCACCGCCGCGTCGTTGCACACCGCCGCGATGCCCCGCGACATGATCCAGGCCACGCCGGAGGCGCGGATGTTCTTCGGCCTCGAGCCCGATCGCCGCTGGCTGCAGTGGGTCCGCGGCTCCACCGCCGGCGGTCCCTTCGGCGTGCCGGCCCGCCGCTTCGATCCCGAGGCCGACTTCATCCTCCGCTACGCCACGCGGCGGCATCAGCTCGAGGCGCAGTCCGAACTGCGGGTACGGAAGTGACGGCCGGCCCGGACGACGCGATCGAGTATCGCCCCGTGAGCCCGCTGGCGATCGCGGCGCTCGTGCTCGGCTGCTGCTCGGCCGTGGCCCTGCTCACGCCGTTCGCCTGGTTTCTGCCGCTGGTGGCCCTGGCCACGGCGCTCGTGGCGCTCGCCGACGTCGCGCGGCCCGGGGCGGCCCGGGTGGGCCGGCTCCCCGCGCTGGCGGGTCTCGGGCTGGCGGTGGGCTTCGGGGCGCAGGCGGTGACCGACGCCGCGGTGGGCCGCTGGATCGAGCGGTCGCGGGCCGTGGCCACGGCGGAGACATGGCTCGAAACGGTCCGCGCCGGCCGCCTCGAGGAGGCCCGGAGCGTGTCGGCCCCGTCGATCCTCCCGGCCCTGACGGGCCTCGAGCCGGAAAGCGACGCCGCGGAGGCCGCGCGGTTCGCCACGCTGCCGGCGGTGCGGGCCGCCGCCGCAGGGCCCGCGAGGATCGCGTCGGCGGCGCCGCTCGGCACGGCGGATCGCGCCTGGGTGGTGCGGGCGACCATCGCTGGCCGTGAGACGGTGCGGATCATCGCCGTGCCGCGGTCGGCCGCGAAGGGCCGGACCGTGGAGAAGTGGACGGTCACCGCCGCCGAGCTCGAGACCTGACGCCGGGCTCACGACTCGTCGCGCAGGCCCCGCACCTCGTGGATCGAGCGGGCGCCGGCCGCCAGCATCACGAGCCGATCGAAGCCGAGCGCCGCGCCGACGCCCGCGGGCATGCCGTCGCCGTGCGCGGCGAGAAGCTTCGCCGGCACCGGCAGGCTGCCGCGGCCCGACCGCACGCGAATCTCGTTGGCCGCCGCGATCCGCTCCGCCAGCACGCCGCGGCTCGTCTCCTCCTCCCAGCCATTGGCAAGCTCGACGCCCTCGACGAACAACTCGAACCGCCGGGCGACGCCCCGCTCGTCGAGCCGGGCGAACGCCGCCTGCGAGGCCGGCCAGTCGACGAGCAGCGCGGGCACGCCCCGGCCCAGCCGCGGCTGCACGACCTGGCTGAGCACGAGTTCAAAGGCGCGATCCCAGCGGTCGAGATCGGCCGCCGGGGGCACGTCGACCCCGGCCGCCGCGGCCGCGGCCTCGAGATCGGCCGCCGTCGCCACGAAGGGGTCGTGGCCGGCATGGGCGAGAAACGCCTCCCGGCACGTCAGCGTGTCGATGCCCTGCGTGCCGAGCGTGGCGGCGGTCAGGTCGGCGGCGAGCGCCGCGACGTCGGCGAGCCCGGCGCCGGGCTCGTACCACTCGAGCAGGCAGAACTCGACATCGTGGAGGCTGCCCCGCTCACCGGCACGGAACGACTGCGCGAACTGGTAGATCGGCCCCGACTCGCGGGCGAGGAGCCGCTTCATCAGCGCCTCCGGGCTGGCCTGAAGGAATCGCGGCCGCTCGTCGCCCTCGAGCCGCACGGTGAGCGGGTCGATGTGCGCCTCCGGCAGCACCTCGCGGGAGAGCACCGGTGTGTCGACCTCGACGAATCCGCGCCGCTCGAACACGTCGCGGAGCGACCGTCGCACGCGGGCACGCAGGTCGAGGAGCGGACGGACCGTCATGCGGCTGGCCGGATCACGTCTTGGCAACCGCCTTCGCCTCGGCGAGCCGCGCCGGCGTCTCGCGGTAGACGAGCACCGGGCAGGGCGCCCGGCGGACGACGACCTCGGCCACGCTGCCCATGAGCAGCCGCGTGACCCCCGTGCGGCCGTGCGTGCCGAGCACGATCATGTCGGCCTTCTCATCCTCGGCGATCCGCACGATCTCCGCGGCGGGGTCGCCCATCGTGAGCCGATGGGCGAACGGCACCGACGGATCCTTCGGCTTCACGTCTTCAAGCATCGTCAGGATCCGCTCCGAATCCGGCTCCGGAATGCCGTAGTAGAGTTCGCCGCCCCCATAGGCGAGCGGCGGCTCCTCCACATGCACGATGAGCAGCGCGGCGCCGGTCGACTTCGCGAGCGCGGCGGCGTGCTCGAGGGCCGCATCGCTGGCCGTGGAGAAGTCGGTCGGAAACACGATCGTCTTGGCCATGATGCGTTCTCCCACGAAGGAGGTTTTGACTGTCGACACCGTCCATCATACCGGCCCGGCAACACGCGGAGCCTGACACGGCACTCAGCGGGCATCCGGGCCCGTCTCCCACCGCGCGCCCGCATCGCTCACGCGATTGCGGCTTCCCGGGGACAGAAACGCGAGCCTGGAAGGCGAGCCCGCCAGGCATGGTGAACCTCGGCTTCACCATCGCCGGGCCAAGGCTGACGGGGCCAGGGATGGCCCGTCAGCCGTGAACTCAGTGCAGCCGCATCCCCGGCAGGGCGCCGGAGTCGGGCGCGAGCAGGTAGACACCTGCGGCACCTGCGCCGCTGGCCGCCACCACCATGCCCTCGCTGAGGCCGAACTTCATCTGCCGCGGCGCGAGGTTCGCCACCACGACCACGAGCCGGCCCACGAGCGCCGCCGGCTCGTGGAATCCCTTGATGCCGGCGAACACCGTCCGCGTGGCGTCGCCGCCGAGGCTCACGGTGAGCTTGAGCAGCTTCTTCGCCTCCGGCACCTCCTCCGCGGCGACGATCCGCGCCACGCGGAGATCGATCTTCGCGAAGTCGTCGATCGTGCAGGTGGCCGCGAGCGGCTCGGCGGCGAGGGCGTCGCCGGGATCGGCGGGGGCGGTGGTCGGGTCCATCGATGGTCCTCCGGAAGGGCTCGGTTTCGGGTCGGCGGCGGCCTGCGTGGCCGCGAGCACCGCGTCGATCTGGGTCCGCTCGATCCGTGTCATGAGCGGGGTGAACGGGGCGACCGGCAGGCCGGCGAGCGGCGTCTGCGACTCGTCCCACGTGCGGATCGGGCCCCCTACCAGCCCGCCGGCCTGCTCGGCGAGACCGGGCAGCACTGGGGCGAGGTAGACGGCGATCTGGCGGAACAGGTTGAGGGCCACGCTGGCCACGTCGCGGAGCCGGCCGGAGGCGCCCGGTCCCTGCTTCGCGAGCTTCCACGGCTGTTCGGCATCGACGTAGGCGTTGGCCCGGTCGGCCGCGAGCATGATCGCCCGCATCGCGCGGGCGAAGTCGCCGGCCTCGTAGGCGGCCGCGATCTCCTCGCCATCGGCCGCGGCCCTGGCGAAGAGACCACCGTCGTCAGGATAGGGCTCAGAAAGACCCGTCGCTTCCAGCCAGCGGGCGGTGCGGCTGGCGAGATTCACCACCTTGCCGACGAGGTCGGCGTTCACCTTTGCCTGGAACTCGTCGAGGTTGAGGTCGAGGTCGTCGATGCCGCACGAGAGCTTGGCGGCGTAGTAGTAGCGGAGCGCGGCGGGATCGAGATGATCGAGCCACGTGCGGGCGAGCACGAATGTGCCACGGCTCTTCGACATCTTCTCGCCGTCCACGGTGAGGAACCCGTGCACGCGGACCTTCGTCGGCAGCGCGAGGCCGGCCGCCTCGAGCATCGCCGGCCAGAAGAGCGTGTGGAAGTAGACGATGTCCTTGCCGATGAAGTGATGGATCTCGGCGGCACCGCCACGGCCCCACCACGACGCCAGATCCTGACCGCGCGGCTCGCACCACTCCGCGGTGGCGGCGAGGTAGCCGATTGGGGCGTCGAACCAGACGTACCAGTAGTGCCCGGGGGCGTCGGGAATCTCGAAGCCGAAGTAGGGAGCCGGCCGGGAGACGTCCCAGTCGCGGAGCGGCTCGCCGAGGAAGTGACCGGCCAGGTAGTTGGCGATCCGCGGATCGATCGCTCCGCTCGACCGCGTCCACTCGGCCAGGAAGCCGTGCAGGGCCTCGATCGTCACGAACAGATGCTCGGCCGACCGCACCTCGGGACGCGCGCCGGAGAGCGTGCTCACCGGATCGACGAGGTCGGCGGGGGAGTAGGTGGCGCCGCACTGCTCGCAGGTGTCGCCGTACTGGTCAGCGGCGCGGCAGCGGGGGCACATGCCCTTCACGAACCGGTCGGCCAGGAACGTGCCGGCGGCCGGGTCGAAGAGCTGCTGCACGTTGCGGCTCGCCACGAGCCCGCGGGACCGCAGCGCCTGCCACACCTCGCCGCACAGCCGGCGGTTGGCGGGATTGTCGGTCGAGCCGTAGTGGTCGAACTCCACCTGGAACCCGGCGAAGTCGGCCAGGTGCGCCGCCCGCATCTCGGCGATCAGCTCGTGCTCGCTGCGGCCCTCGGCGCGGGCCCGGATCATGATCGCGGTGCCATGCGTGTCGTCGGCACACACGTAGACGCACTCGTGGCCGCGGAGCTTCTGGAAGCGGACGAAGACGTCGGTCTGGATGTACTCGACGAGGTGCCCGAGGTGGATGTGCCCGTTGGCATACGGCAGCGCCGAGGTGACGAGGATGCGGCGCCGGGGCGAGGAGGGCATGCGAAGACTGCGCGGGCCGAGGAAACGGATGCCCGCGGATTGTAGGAATCGGCGGGGCATCGGGGAAATGCCGGCCGACTGGGCAAAGGCCCGAACGTGAAAGTGGCCTTGCCGCCCCCCGGGGCCGCGGGCAGTATCCCGCCCCCTCGCGGCCCGCCGGGGCGAGGTGACGGCACCGCGGCACCAGGTCAGTGGAGTGAACGATGATGCGACTGCGTTCGACGGCAGCCTGGATCGCCGCCTGCTGCACCGTTTTCGCCGCGCCGGCGCTGGCGAACCCCGCCGTCGCCGCCCGCTCCGGTGACGTGCTGCTGCTCGACTTTTCAGCCTCGTGGTGCGGACCCTGCCGGCAGATGGCGCCACTTGTCGGCGAGATCGCCGCCGCGGGCTGGGTCGTACGGCACGTCGACGTCGACCACGAATCCGACCTCGTGCGGCGTTTCGGCGTGACCGGTGTGCCGTGCTACGTGCTCCTGGTCAAGGGTCACGAGGTGGGCCGCATCAACGGCGCCACGACCCGCGAGGAACTCGAGGCTCTCCTCGCCAAGACGGCCGCGCCGCTCGGCGCGGAGCCGCCCATGACCGCCGCCGACCGCACCGTCGAGACCACGATGCCGGGCGTGCCGTTGCCCGTGGCCCCGGCGGACGTGCATCTGGCCACAGAGCCCCCGCCCGCAGCCCCCCTGCGGCCGGCCGCACCGCCAGCGGCGGCCATCCAGCCCGTCGCAGCCGTCGCCCAGCCCCCCGTCGCGCGTGCGGCGGCCATCGGCACGTCGGTCGAGGAGCCGGCCCGCGCGGCGGCCC
>JBJTRH010000429.1:0-9207 GCA_046076065.1 Planctomycetaceae bacterium
GGGCGGCGTGCTCCTTGCGGGTCGAGCGGTAGTCGGTGTTGATGCCGATGAGGGGCTTGGCTGCCATGGGTGACGAATCCTCCGTGATGAGTCGCCCGGCGTCCATGCCGGGCGTGGGGGCGAACGTATCGGCCGCAAGCCCAGTCACAAGGTTTTTTGCGATTTTGTGGTGGCGGCGGCTGTGCCACCACAAGATCAGGTGCTAGCACGCCCGGTGCTAGCAGCGGCCCGGCCGCCGCGGGATGGGGCCACGGTCACGCCGGCGGGTCGTCGGCGCGATCCTGCAGATAGTGCTCGAGCGCCGTGTAGCCGCCGTCGAGCACCCGGTTGCGGTCCGCGGCGTCGTGCGGGTCGAGCCCCTCGGACCGCTCCCATGCATCGGGCATCCCGTCCGCGTCGGTGTCGGTCGGGCACGGTGACGACTCGAGGTCGGGCCAGCCGCCCACCTGCCTCTGGCTGTCGATCCGCCGGTTGGTGCGGTCGCGAACCCCACCGATGACCCGCTCGTCGGCCGCGTCGCGGACGCGGCTGGCGCCGGCGCGGGTGAGAACCAGTTCGTAGGCCTCCTCCGCCGTCTGGGTCGTCGGGCGGTCGGCGACCGGGACGATCTCGGCAGGCTGCAGAAACGCCTCCGGCTTCACGTCGCCGATGTACTTCCCTCCCCGGGTGCCCCACTCAAAGGCCGCGTCGTTCTCGGCCGTCCACGGCCCCTGCGACTCGAACACGTTCCCGGCGAGAAAGCCGGTGGTCACGCCCTGAGCCTCGGCCTTCGGCGCGAGCGGCTTCGCCTTGTCATAGGGCCGCGTGTCGGGGCCGGGCCGCCAGTAGTTGCCCACGATGTTGAACCGACCGGTGGCGAGATTGCAGGCTCCCTCCCAGTTGTAGATCACGTTGTTGCGGAAGTCGAAGATCGCTTCGGGGTTCGACTCGGGGGGCGGATAGCCGCCGAGCGTCGGATGCCGGTCGCGGCTGCTGAACAGCAGGTTGTGGTGGATGGTCACGTTGCCCTTGATCTTCCGGAACGACATCAGCATCGCGTGCGGCTCCCGCTTGTGATGCGTGCTGTCGTTGAGCGCCTCGCCGAACAGGCACCACTGCATGGTGAAGCGATCGGCGGCATACACGTCCATGATCCCGTCGATGCCCCACGTGGCGGTGACGTGGTCGAAGATCACGTCGCGGCACGTGCCCTGCTCCGGGCCCACGTGGAGCACGTCCTCCGACGTCCGCGTCTCATCGCCCAAGCGAAACCGCAGGTATCGCACGATGATGTCGGTGCAGCGCAGAAACAGGACGCCGTGATCCCGCACCGCCACGCCGGCACCCGGGGCCGTCTGGCCGGCGATCGTCAGCCCGCGCACGCCCTCGATGCGGAGCGGCTTCTTCAGGCGGATCGTGCCAGCCACGTCGAACACCACCGTCCGCGGCACCTCGGCCTGCTTCGACCCGATGGCATCGCGAAGGCTGCCGGGGCCGCCGTCGGAGAGGGTCGTCACGTGGTAGACGTCGCCGCCGCGGCCGCCCGTGGCCCAGCGGCCGTATCCCTCGGCACCGAGGAAGGCTGGCAGCGGTTGGGCCATGGGCGGGGAGGCGGCGTCACCCGCCGCCGCGTAGGCGACCACGCAGGCGATCGCCGCGAGGATCCTCGCGGCGGCGGACAGGCAGCGGGGCCGGGGCATTGGAGGGAAAGGTCGCATGCCCCTTCACTCCGGGTGGGTGACGCGATACAGGTCGATGGCGGGCCCCGTGGTGGCACCATCAGGTCGGCGCGGGCTCTGCTTCACGACACCGAGGCCCGCAGCACGGATCGCCGGTTCGAAGTGCACGGCCCGGGCGCGGCCGGGGTCGGCCACGAGGGCCACGCCATGCGGGGCGAGCGTGCGGGCCACCACGGCGGCGAGCGCCTCGGCATGATGCTTCTCGTAGAGCACGTCGGCCGCCACCACGACGTCGAACACCCCGAGATCGTCGGGGAGTCGCCGCCAGTCGAGCAGCAGCGTCTGGAGCGCCGCCCCGTTGCGGTCGGCGTTGTACCGCACTCCTTCCAAGGCATCCTCCTCGTAGTCGCTGGCCACCGCGCGGAAGCCGCGGCGGCTTGCCACGACGGCGGGCAGGGCGAGGCCGCAGCCGAGTTCCAGGAGGCTCCGGCCGCCGGGATCCATCTCCGCGATCTCCTCCGCGAGGACGAGCGCCGACTCCCAGACGTTAGCCCAGTAGGGGATTCGCTCATCCCGCTCGAACGCCTCGACGTCGATCAGGGCATCCAGGTCGGGCGGCTGCCAGAAGGCGTACCGATCCCCCCGGACATCGATCACCCGCTCCACGGGGGCGAACCGCTCGTAGCCCATCCTCACCGGTCTCCGCCGTCGCAGTCGTCACGGTCGGCAGCCCGGACGGCACCCGAAGGGTCCGACTCCGCCGCGTGAAGCCCTGCCGTGTGGCACGATTGTACGGTCCCCTTCCCGCACCGGTTGCCGCCATGCTCACCGATTTCGATCTCCACCTCCTCGGCGAGGGCCGGCACTGGACCGCCTACGAGAAGCTCGGTGCCCACCTGGAAACCCACGACGGGGTCCGCGGGGTGCGGTTCGCCGTCTGGGCGCCGAACGCCGACGCCGTGGCGGTGGTGGGCGACTTCAACGGGTGGGACGACGCCGCCCACCGGATGCACAAGCGGATCCCGGCCGGCATCTGGGAACTGTTCGTGCCCGGGCTCGACGTGGGCACACTCTACAAATTTCGCGTGCGGGCCGACGGCGACTCGTCCGACCGCAGCGACCCCTACGGCTTCGGGTCCGAGGTGCCGCCGCGGACCGCCTCCGTGGTCGTCGACCTCGACACCTACCAGTGGCACGACGGCGAGTGGATGGCCTCCAGGGCGTCCCGCCAGACGCTCTCGGCTCCGCTCTCGATCTACGAGGTGCATCTCGGCAGCTGGCGGCGGCCGGGCGATGATCCCCACCGCTGGCTGTCCTACGCCGACCTGGAGCGGGAGCTCGTCCCCTACGTGGTCGAGATGGGCTTCACCCACGTGGAGCTCCTCCCGCCCACCGAGCACCCGCTGTCGGCGAGCTGGGGCTACCAGACGATCGGCCTGTTCGCGGCCACCAGCCGCTTCGGCCCGCCCCAGGCCCTGATGTCGCTGATCGATGCCCTCCATCGCGCGGGCGTCGGCGTGATCATCGACTGGGTGCCGGCCCACTTTCCGAAGGACGGTCACGGCCTGCGCCGCTTCGACGGCACGGCCCTCTACGAGCACGAGGATCCCCGGAAGGGCGAGCATCCCGACTGGGGAACGATGATCTTCAATTACGGCCGCCGCGAGGTGTCGAACTACCTGATCTCGAGCGCCCTGTTCTGGCTCGACCGCTACCACGTCGACGGCCTGCGGGTCGACGCGGTGGCGTCGATGCTCTACCTCGACTACAGCCGCAAGGACGGCGAGTGGGAGCCGAACTGCTTCGGCGGCCGCGAGAACCTCGAGGCGATCGAGTTCCTCAAGACGTTCAACGTGCAGGTGCACGAGCGATTCCCGGGAACACTGACGATCGCCGAGGAGTCGACCGCGTGGGCAGGGGTGTCGCGGCCCACCTACCTCGGCGGCCTCGGTTTCAGCCTGAAGTGGAACATGGGCTGGATGAACGACACGCTGCGGTACATGCGGCACGATCCGGTGCACCGCAAGTATCACCACGACGAGCTGACGTTCAGCCTGATCTACGCCTTCCACGAGAACTTCGTGCTGCCCCTCTCGCACGACGAGGTGGTGCACGGCAAGGGCTCGCTGCTCGGCCAGATGGCGGGCGACGACTGGCAGAAATTCGCCAACCTCCGGCTGCTCTACGCCTACATGTGGTGCCATCCGGGCAAGAAGCTCTTGTTCATGGGGGGCGAGTTCGGCCAGTGGGCCGAGTGGAACTTCGACGAGAGCCTGCAGTGGCACCTCCGTGACTGGGAGAAGCACATCGGGCTGTCGCGGTCCCTCGCCGACCTGAATCGCCTGGTGCGCCGCGAGCCGTCGCTGCACGAGCTCGACTTCGACGGCCGGGGCTTCGAGTGGATCGACTGCCACAACTGGCAGGACAGCATCGTGGCCTTCATCCGTCGCGCAGTCGACCCGGCCGACATGACGATCGTGTGCTGCAACTTCACGCCCGTGCCCCGGCACGGCTATCGGCTGGGCGTGCCCGCGGGCGGCCTGTACGACGAGATCTTCAACGGCGATTCGTCGTGGTACGGCGGCAGCAACCCCGGCAACGGTGGAGCGATCGAGGCGGAGCGCCGGCCCTCGCACGATCGGGAGTACTCGCTCTCGATCACGCTGCCGCCGCTCGCTGTCGTGGTGCTCAAGCCGCGCCGCTGACGGACCGGCCCGAGGGGCGGCTCAGTCGCCCTCGGAGCCACGGGGCTCCCGCTTCCACGACACCTCGTGCCGCTCCTCGACGGACCGCATCCAGCGGGTGAACACCCCAGTGGCATCGTCCTCGGCTGCGGCGACGAGCCGCCGCGGATCGCGGGCCGCCGCCAGGAACAGGTCGCGGAGCTGTTGCTCCGCCGGGTCGAGGCCCACGAGCCGCACGACGTAGCACACGGTCTTGGGCTCGTTGAACGCCACCGCCACCTGGCCCGGCTCCAGCCCGAAGACCGCCCGCATGAACTCCTCCCCGGGCATCGCCAGGCCGTCCGGCTGCGACAGGTCGGGGGTCGAGCCAAACGGAGCCGTTCCCCGGTCGAGCCAGGTGAACGGTCCGGCCTTCACGACCTCCTGCCCGCCGCGGGCCGCTGCCGCGTCGGCGAGCGACTTTCCGCCGGTCTTCACGTCGGCGGCGATCGCCTCGGCGGCCGCGAGGGCCAGTGGCCTCGCCTCCACGATTCCCCACGCCCGCAGGACATCGTCCCGGGCCGCCGGAAAGGAGGGCACGAACTGCTGCTGGTCTTCCGTCTTCCACGACAGGTAGCGGTTGCCCCCGATGTCGCGGGTGGCGATCGGACGCAGCAGGGGAGCCGTGCGGTCGAACAGCAGGTCGACCCACCGCTGCTGCCGCATGCCGAGTTCCCGCGACATCGTCCTCTCGAAGCTGCCGCCGATGCCCGGCGTGGCAAAGGCCTCGGACCGGTTCACGAGGTCGGACGTGCCACCGGTGAGGCCCTGCCTCTCGGCGATCTTGGCGACGTCGGGCGCCACCGGGGCCGGCCCCGCTCCGTCCCCGGCCACCTGCCAGAGGGCCAGCGACTCGCCGTACTTCCCCACGTCGGCCTTCACGGCGTCGAACACCTCGGATACCCGCCGCTCCGAGGCGAGCGACGCGAGCCGGTCGCGGATGTCGTCGGCCACCTTCTCGAGCGGCTCGAACTGATCGTCGGCAGGCTTCGGTTCGGCCGGGTTGTCGTCGGCGGGCTTGGCCGCGGCAGGGCTGGCCGCGTCGCCAGCGGCAGGCTTGTCCGCCGCTGCGGCCGCAGAGTCGGCCGGGGCGGTCGTGGCAGCTCCGTCGGTCGCCGCAGGCTGCCGGAAAGCGGCCGTGCGGAACGGCGTGCCTGCGGCGCTCGCGCCCTCCTTGCCCTGCGGCGTGGGAGCGGCCGGCGCCGTGGGGCCATCGGCCTTCTCCTCGGCAGGCTTCTCGGCCTTTGCATCGTCAGCCTTTGCATCGTCGGTCTTCGCGTCGTCGGCCTTCGCCGGCGCCTCCGCATCGGGCTTCGGCGTCTCCTTCACGCGGTACAGGGTGGCCTTTCGCTCCTCGTAAAACTCCTTGATCGCAGCGTCGGTCACCTTCGGCTTTTCCTCGGCCACGTAGGCGTCGGCCTTGGCGACGAGGAAGGAGTATCGGGCCCGCTGGGGCTGGCGGAAGCCGGGGTCGGGACTGCGGGCCACCGGCAGCTCGTCGCGGTAGCGGTCGAAGAACGATCGCAGCTGCGACTCGGACGCCTCCGGCACCTTGTCGCGGAAGTTCTCGACCACCACTGGCACCGCTTCGATGGTCGCCGACTGCTCGAGCCGACGGTAGTAGTCCCACAGCCAGCCGGGCGGCGTGCCGGAGAAGTCGACGCCCCGCATGACGAGCTCCCGCATGCGGTCGGCCAGCAGCACGGTGCGCAGGGCCTCGAACACGTCCTGCTGACCCAGGCCGATCCGGCCCATCCGCGCGACGATGCCCTCGAACTGCTCCGGACGAACGAGATCATTCGTCCAGCCCGCGATGAAGCGATTGATGGTCTCGTTGCTGACCACGATCCCCGCCTGCTCCGCCTCCCGCGCGAGCAGGAGGGTGTCGACCACGTCCTTCTCGTCGTCGGGCAGCGGCGGCCGCGAGGGCGTGCGGCCCGTGGCCGCAAGCGACTCCACGAGAAACTGGTTAGCTGCCCGCCGCATGAGCACCGCCCGCTGCAGGCCGCTCTCGCGAAGTCCGGCCCCCTTCCAGGACACCACCACGGGGTCGGCATTACCAACCCCGGAGCCCATCTGAAGGATCGGCGGCAGGACGAAAAACGCGAGCATCGCCATGATGGCGAGGCCTGCGAGCGCTGCCTTCTCGTACTGGCGAAAGACACCGAAGGAACCGGCCATGGAACCGCCTGTAGGCTGTGGCCCGACGGCGAAACCGCCAAGGCTTGACAAGGAAAGAGCGCGGAGGGTAACGCTGAAAGGCCGCCGACCCGGGGCCTCGACAGGCCGAAGATTGTAGCGCCGGTGATCCCTGCGCCAATCCCGAAGCCCCGTTCAGCCTCAGCATCGCCCTACGACCGTGACACCCCGCGACCCTCACCCATGGCCAAGAAGTCGTCCTCCCGAGCCCGCACCGCCCGTCGCGGCCCGTCCCGCCCATCGGAGGGCGGCGGCACGCCGAAGGGCGACTACGAGCTGGTGATCGTGGAGAGCCCGGCGAAGGCGAAGACGATCGAGAAATACCTCGGTCCGGGCTTCGTGGTGAAGGCGTCGATCGGCCACATTCGCGATCTCCCGAGCAAGTCTCCGAAGGGAGTCCGGCAGCCGGTGCCGGGCGTGGACCTCGACCACGACTTCGCCCCCACCTACGAGATCGACGGTGACAAGACCCGGACGGTCACTGAACTCCGCAAGCTCGCCAAGGGAGCCAGCGACATCTGGTTCGCGACCGACTTGGACCGCGAGGGCGAGGCCATCGCCTGGCACCTCACGCAGGTGCTCGGCGTCGATCCCCTGCGTGCGAAGCGGGTGACGTTCGACGCGATCACCAAGTCGGAGGTGCAGCGGGCCTTCCAGTCGCCCCGGGCGATCAACATGCCCCGCGTGGAGGCCCAGCAGGCCCGGCGGATCGTCGACCGGATCGTGGGCTACCAGGTGTCGCCAATCCTCTGGAAGAAGGTGGCCGGGGGCCTCTCGGCAGGCCGCGTTCAGAGCGTGGCCACGCGGATCGTCGTGGAGCGGGAGCAGGAGATCCGCGAGTTCACGCCCTCGGAGTCGTGGGAGATCACCGGCGGCATGACGTTCGACGTCGCGACGTCGGCGGCCCTCCACGGCGAGTGGACGGAGTTCATGGCCCGCCGCGACGAGCGCGGGCGGCCCCCACTGGTCCGCGACCGGATGGCGTGGCTCGCCGACCGGCGGTCGCTGGCCTGCGACCTCGTCGAGGTCGGCGGCAAGCCGGTGCGGATCGAGGCGGAGAACACGTCATCGACCGACCTTACCGGCGGCGTGCAGGCGGCCGCGGAGGCTGCCGGGCTGCTCGACGTGCGAATCGACCGACAGGCCGACGAGTCGGGCAAGGGCCGCGGCAAGAACGTCGTCCGCATCGCCGGCCGTCCCGATCCCCAGGCCCGGTACACGGTCGAGTCGATCGACGTCACGCGGACCCGTTCCAAGCCGTATCCCCCCTTCATCACCAGCACCCTCCAGCAGGCCGCCTCCAGCCGGCTCGGGATGAGCACCGACCGCACCATGCGGATCGCGCAGCAGCTCTACGAGGGCATCGACCTGCCCGACGAGGGACGGGTGGGCCTGATCACCTACATGCGAACCGACTCGACCAACCTCTCCCGGGAGGCGATCGAGATGGCCCGCCGGTACCTCGAGGAGCGGCACGGCGCGGCCTACGTGCCGGAGAAGCCGCGGTCCTACTCCAGCTCCAACGAGAGCGCCCAGGAGGCCCACGAGGCGATCCGCCCCACCGATGCCTTCCGCGAGCCCGACCGGATCGCCGCCGCGCTCACCGACGAGCAGCTCAAGCTCTACCGGCTCATCTGGCAGTGCTTCGTGGCCTGCCAGTCGACCGACGCGGAGTGGGACTCCACCGCCGTCCGCATGCGGCGGAGCGACCGCGACACGGGCGCCGTGTTCAAGGCCCACGGCCGGGTGCTGCGGTTCGACGGCTTCTACCGGATCAGCGGCACGCCGCGGGACGACGGCGACCAGGTGCTCCCCGACTTCGCGAAGGGCGCGGTGCTGGCCCCCTTCGACATCGAGCCGCGGCAGAAGTTCCAGGCTCCGCCGCCGCGCTACACCGAGGCCACGCTCGTCAAGAAAATGGAGGAGGAGGGCATCGGCCGCCCCTCCACCTACGCGAGCATCATCAACGTGATCGAGAACCGCGGCTACGTCACGCAGCAGGACCGCCGCTTCCACGCCACGGCCATCGGCGAGGCCGTGACGGGCTTCCTGAAGCGCGGCTTCCGCGATCAGTTCATCGAGATCGGCTACACCCGTGAGATTGAGCGGGAACTCGACCAGGTGGCCCAGGGAACGAAGACCTGGACGGACATGCTCCACGAGTTCCATGGTGAGCTGTCGCCGAAGCTCGAGGGGGCGATGAACGAGCCCCACGAGAAGGCGAAGTCCGACCCGTCCGAGTTCGCCTGCCCCGAGTGCGGCCGGCGGCTGGAATACCGGCTCGGCGGCAAGGGGGAGTTTCTCTCGTGCTCAGGCTACAACGAGAAGATCGTGGAGGAGCCCGTCGAGCCGGCGGCGCCGAAGGGCAAGGCCAAGAAGGCGAGGAAGAAGGCCAAGCCCAAGGAGCGGCCCGCGTGTAGCTTCGCGATGCCGGTGGACCGGCAGCGGCGGCCGCGGCTTGTCTTCGACGAGGAAGTCGCCGAACCGGCCCGTCCGCTTCACCATCGGCACTCCCGCGGGTGAGAGGAGGTCGATCTGCTCCGGGAGCAGCGGCCGCCGCTGCCGGTCCACCGGCATCGCGAAGCTGCACGCGGGCCGCTCCTTGGGCTTGGCCTTCTTCCTCGCCT
>JBJTRH010000430.1:0-2605 GCA_046076065.1 Planctomycetaceae bacterium
GCCGTTCCGTGGGTGCCTCCCCCGCAGCCACGGCGGTCACGAATGCCTGTTCCGCTGGTGCCAGGTCGAGCAGGGGCCCAATGGTCGACCGGACCGCAGCCACGAGTTCCTCGACGCGGGGCGTTCTGCCGCTGGTCAGCATGGGGCCGAGTTGTTCATCGATGTCCGACTGCGTGAGGTGACGGCCGATCGAGTCGGCTTCGTAGGTCGACAGCGGGTGATTGAGAACGGAGGCGATACCCACGAACCACGATCGAAACCTCGGCGTGCGGAGTCGATCTCGGGCAGCCTGTGGAAGGTTCACGACATCCCAGAGATCACGCGGTGCGCTTCGTGCCAGCAGGGCGACCATCTTGCCGACGAGCAGCTCGGTCAGGCCGACGGTGCAGACCTGCGGCCGATCCAAGTCGCCGGGCTGCCATACAAGACGGGCAGCAACGGGCTCGAGAGGCGTGTGGAACAGATAGTTGAGATCGACTTCGATGCGGTCCGGCGTGCCGATCGCCGAGCGGTATCCGAGAAAGATCTTCCCGCCGGCATGTTCGGGCCTCGACCGACTGATGGCGTAGCCTCGACGCGACGCCAGCCCCAACAACGCCTCCTCGATGGCCGGCCGATCAGCCAGCATTTTCTCATGTGACGCACTGCCGATGTAGTTGAAGTCCAGGTCAACCGAGAGGCGGGACGGCGGCCCGAAGCACAACTGGAGCGCCGTGCCACCCTTGAGCGCCAGGGACTCGCCAAGAAGTCCGTGCTTTGTGATGTCGCCGGCCAATTCGCCGAGACGAATGACTTTTTCCAGCGAACTCGCGTCGTAACCCGTAGCAGCGGAACAGCGGGCCAGGTATTCGCGGCTAACGCTCATCGGGTTCGCCCTCCATGACGGCTACGGGCAGATACAGGTTCCACCGTCGTGCGAGCGTTCCGCCCCGTTCCCTTCGTGCCAGGTAATGCGGCGATGCAGGCCGAAGTCGCTCGCACCGAGCCAGCAATTTCTCCGGGGGGTGGAAAGTCGTGCGATAGCGCTCGAGGAACCAGCCGGTTGCCGCCCACAGCGTGGCAAGGTCGTAGCGTTCGAGCACTTTCTCCAGGAGTTTCATGTCCAGGGCGGGAAACCCACTGGCCGATAGCTCGAGTTCCTCCAGACCACCGACGGCGGGCGGGGAGCGAAGTCCATCCACGAGCGTGCGCTCCGGGCCCGTCGTGACGAGCATCGTGCCGAGTCGCTCGACTTTGTACGTGCCCAGTCGCTGTGATGGCCCGGCGCGAAACGGGGCCGGGAAATCCGCGAAGACCACCTCGACCCCGGACACGTCAAGGCTCGGCCGTCGTCGGGACGTGAAAAGCGTGCAGCGGCGCCAGACGGAACGCGATGCACCGAGCAATTCCAAGGCGCTGTGGTACGAAAAAACGCCGTCAGGGCGCAGCGCCGCCGCCGCCAGGAACGGATCGACACGGAAGCGGTCGGGGGCCACACCGGAGGGCACGACTGCGTACACGCCGTGGGTGACCGATGTCAGCCGATTGGTGCGCACGTAGTGATGGAGCAGCGCCCGTGTGGCCCGCGTTCCACCAGTCGGGTGCAGGGCCCTGCGCGCCTCCTGGACGGTGAACACGGGGTGAGCGGCAAAGAAACCGGCGGGCTTCATGGGCGGTGTCGTGCTTGGATGTTCTGCGCGGAACAGCATAAAAAAATTATGTCATTCCGCACGAAACGTCAAAATCCGTTTCAATCATGGGCCAAGGAGGGGCCGCGATCATGCCCGTCACCATTGTGACCCGCCAACAACTCTACGATCGCGTATGGCAGACGCCCACGGAAAGAGTTCGGCCTGTCGGACGTCGGGTTCGCCAAGCTCTGCAAGCGATACAAGATTCCGAAGTCGTATCTCGGGTACTGGGCGCGAAAGGTTGCAGGCGGAAATCCGAAGCGACTCCGACTGCCCAAGTGTTCCGATCCAGGCCTCGCTGAGATTCAGGTGTTGCATTCGGAGGGAAGGAACGCAAGCGGCAGGCAGAGCTGCATGCGAAGTGGGAGGCGGAGGAACGGGCGAAAGAGGCTGGCCGCCAGGCGGCGGAGAAGAAACGGCGGGAAGAGGACCTGTTTGAGAGGGCCCGCCTGTGGAAGCAATGCTGCGACGTGCGGGAGTTTGTGGATGCCGTCCGCGAGGCGGTCGAGGGGCGACCACTCCCCGAAGGCGCCCGGCAGGAAGCGGCCGAGTGGGTCGAGTGGGCGACGGGCGTCGCCGACGCCTACGACCCGCTCGCCACCTGGGCCGAGTAGCTGCCTGAACGGCTCCAGAAGCCCCGGTGAGCGAACGCGTGTCGAGATTTCACCCGCCGCCGGCGGCGTGCCGCATCAGGCTCACCAGGGCTTGGTGTTGCCCATCCGGGAGATCCGCGAGAAGTCGAACCAGGTCTCCGAGGTCAGGTATGCTCCTTTGGCACGGGTCTAGGTCCGACGTCGCCGAATTCACAGAGGAAGTCACACCGATGCCGCAGTTCCAGATCGAGGGCGAGGCGGAGATCTTCGATACCGCCGACGAGATCGACATTCGCGGGGAGATCGCCCGATACTCCTTCGTGACCGCCGAGAAGAGTGCCG
>JBJTRH010000431.1:0-10066 GCA_046076065.1 Planctomycetaceae bacterium
GCACGAGGTCGTCGGCGAGCCGGTCGAACGTGTCCGACCAAAACTCGGCCTGCGCGATCGACATCCCCGCCTCCCTGAGAACGTCGTCGGAGAGCTGCCGCAGGCTGCCGAGCGTGTAGAGCTCCTTCATTTCCTCGAGCACCGTCCGGAAGGCGGGCAGCTGCCGCCGCTCGAAGTAGGCCTGGAGGTCGTCCATCAGCGCCGACATCCGCTCGGTCTCGCGAAGCGACTGCTCGCGCACGTCGCCGAGCGCCCGCTTGACCGGCTCCGGCTGCCGATCGGCCTTTCCGAACGCTTCGGCTGCCATCGCCGCGATGCGGCTGCCGATCGCACCCTGCTCCCGAGAGGCGAGCTTGAGCCGCTTCACGAACGTGCTCCCTTCGAGCCGCGCCAGCACCGCCGCGAGCTCGTCGGCCACCTTCGCGAACTCGGCGAGGAGCTCCTCCTGCGTGGCAATCGCCTGGCCGAGCGCCTCGTCGGCGGCGGGCTCCTCCGCCTCGCCCGGCTCCTGCGACGGAGCGACGCCGGCCTGGGTGGAAGGCAGGCCGAACCGGCCGCCGCCTCCCGACTGCTCGCTCCCCGGCGCGGCGGCTCTCGGCTGCTGCGAGGATTCCACGTCCACCACCTGCGGCGTCGCCGGCGCGGGCCCTGGTGCCTCCGGCTCGGAAGGCGGCGCCGTGTCACCGGGCTGCTCCCGCTCCTGCCCGACCCGCGGTGACTCGCCGCCCGGCTGCTGGGTGGCGGCCGTCTCGCCGGCTTTGGGCCGCGGGCTTTCGGGCTTCGACGCCGAGGCGGCACGGGCAAGCAGGTCGGCCACGCTCGGCATCCGGCTCTCGGCGATGTCCGCGAGCGTCTGGATGTCCTCGGCGAGCTGCTCGAGCGTGGCCGCCTCGAACTCTGGATTCTTGAGCGCCTCGCGCACCAGGTCGGCCCCCTCGTCGACCAAGCGATCGAGCCGGCGGGCGTTGGCTTCCTCGGCCGCGGCCTGGGCCTCGAGCCGACCGCGGGCCTCCGGCGACGCCAGTTCACCGGCCGGGAGCTTCCGGAGCTCCTTGTTGGTGGCCAGCAGGCTCATCTCCCGGTCGCGAACCTCGCTGGCCTGCTGACGGAACTGCTGGAGCCGGGTGTTGAGCACCAAGGCATGCTCTGCACGATCGACCACGTAGAGCACCAGTGGTGACGACACCGCCCGGCCGCGACCCGGCATGTAATCCTCCGCGAAGGCCCGGATGGCGATCGGCTGGGGGCGGATCCCCAACGCATCGGGGCAGAACGTCGCCGCGGCGTCGAGCGACTCGACGTCACCGCCGCCGGCCTGCAGGATCCGCTCGCCCGTCTCCCGAGCCGCGGCATCACCCGCGGCGGCGGCCGGCGCGTATGGGTCGTCGAGCCCCTCCCACTCGAGCCCTACGCGGCGGATGCCGAAATCGTCGCGGGCCGCGACCTTGAAGGCGAGCGTGTCGGTCTCGAGGAGGATGCCGCGCGTCTGCGGCACATCGAGCATCACCACCATCGGGGGCTCGTCGCTCCGAGCCGTGATCGCGAGTTCCAGGGGCGCAGCCGCCTCGAGGCCGTCGGCGTCGCGCCACGAGAGCGTCATCCGCTCGTCGCCGTCGACGGACCGGGGCGGCGTGCGCACGACCTTGCCCTCTGGCACGACGGCCTCCCCATCCACCTGCGCCGCGGCGAGGTCGCGGGTGGCCGTGGCGACGATCGACACGCGACTGCCCTTCACCGGCGCGAGCACGCCGCCGCGAATATCCTGCCGTCGGGTGCCCGGCCGCTGGAGATACTCGGGCAGCGCCACCTCCACCTCCAGGCCGGACAGCTCGGGGCGATGCACCGCAGCGAGCGTGACCCGCTGCCGTGCATCGCCGGTGGCCACCATGAGCGGACCGTCGGCCACCTGCGGCGGCACCATGAACACGTAGCGTTCGCCACCGCGACGAGCGGCGAGCGGGGGCTGGCGACCGATCCGCGCGGTCGCCTCGTCGGGTCGCCAGCGGGTGTCGGCTCCCAGCGACACGCTCACCTCGGCGGGCTCGCCATGGGGAATGACGACCCGCTGCGGCAGCGGCTCGAGGCGGGCGAACGTGAACCGCTCGATGGCCGCCCATGGCGCGGCAAGCCGGGCCCAGGCGTTGGCGGCCGCCTCGGGGGCCGCCGCCGCGATCCCCGCGCACGCGGCCAGCGGCAGACCGGCGGCCACCGCCCATGCCGCGAGCCGTGCGGAGGGCGTGGCCTCGTCGAAATCCACCCGCCGCGATTGCTCGGCCACCTGTGCCACCGCAGCCTCGCACAGCGCCCGCGACCGTGACTGGCCCGTGGCGCCGGTGCGGACGATGTCGATGATCCCGAGGAGTTCGTCGCCGGCCGAGGGAAACCTCCGCTCGATCAGCCGCGCGACCTGTTCCAGGGACGCGAGCCCAAGCCCCCAGCGGCGGATCGCCACCGGCACCGCCAGGCAGGCCATGATCGCGGCGAGCAGCAGCGCGACCCGGACGACCACGGGCGTCTCGCCGAGCCGATCGCAGAGGAAGATCGCGAGCCAGGCGACCGCGATGCCGGAGGCGGCGGCGCAGGCGGCCTCGAAGAACTTGATGCGGCGCACGCGTCCGCGAAAGGCGACCAGGCGCTTCACGAGGTCCGCCGGCAGCGCGACCCAGCCCTCGCGGGGGGAAGCGGGCTCGGGCGCAGACGGTCGCGGCGCGGTCATGCCGGTGGCTCCAGCGGCGGTCGGCCCAGCGCCGAGTCCGTCCATCCTACCGCCGCCATCCGTCCGCAGCCACACGGCGAGCGCTCATGGCAATCGGGTACGCTGCCGCTCCCGTGCCGCCGATGCGGTCGTTCCCGAGGACCCCCATGACGCCCATCGCCATCGCTCGCTGGCTCGCGCGGAAGACCGACGCGCTCGAGTTCCGACCGCCGACGACGTGCACCTACAATCCGCTCGTCTACGCCCGACGAAGCCACGAGGCCTATCTCGATCGCTACGCCCGGCAGGGCGTCGAGGCGATTCTCCTGGGCATGAATCCGGGGCCGTGGGGCATGGCTCAGACCGGCGTGCCCTTCGGCGAGATCGGGCTCGTCCGCGACTTCCTGGGCATCGAGGCGCAGGTCGACCAGCCGAAGCACGTGCATCCCCGGCGGCCGATCGAGGGCTTCGCCTGCCCGCGCAGCGAGGTGAGTGGCCGTCGGGTCTGGGGCTGGGTGCGGGATCGCTTCGGCTCGGCCGACGCCTTCAGCGACCGCTTCCTGGTGGCGAACTACTGCCCGCTGGTGTTCATGGAGGCGTCCGGGAAGAACCGCACGCCCGACAAGCTTCCCGCCGTGGAGCGCGAGCCGCTGTTCGCCCTCTGCGACGAGGCCCTGCGACGACTCGTGGCGTGGTGTCGGCCGAAGTGGGTGATCGGCGTGGGGGCCTTCGCCGCGGCGCGGGCCTGCGAGGCGCTCGGGAGCGACACGCTGCCGATCATGAGCATCCTCCACCCCAGTCCCGCGAGCCCCGCTGCCAATCGCGGCTGGGTCGAGCAGGTGGAGCGACAGCTGCGCGGCCACGGAGTCGACCTGCCGCAGAGCCGTTCCACTCGGCCGAGACGCCGCGGGGCTGTGCGCCGACGGGCCAGGCATTGACACTTGGGGATGCCATGGCACAGCTCTACTTTTATTACTCGGCGATGAACGCGGGCAAGAGCACGACGCTGCTCCAGTCGGCGCACAACTACGAGGAGCGGGGCATGCGGGCCCTGCTCTACACGCCGATCATCGACGACCGCAGCGGCGCCCACCTGATCCACTCCGGCATCGGTCTCACGAAGGAGGCGATCGCCTTCGACGAGGCCTACGACTTCGTCGCGGGGGTGACCGCAGCGCTCGCCGGCGGCCCCGTGCACTGCCTGCTCGTCGACGAGGCCCAGTTCCTGACGCCGCTGCAGGTGCTGCAGCTGACCCGGGTCTGCGACCAGCTCTCTGTACCCGTGCTCTGCTACGGGATCCGCACCGACTTCCAGGGCGAACCGTTCGAGGGCAGCAAGTATCTGCTGGCGTGGGCCGACAACATCGTGGAGATCAAGACGATCTGCCGGAGCGGCAAGAAGGCGACGATGAATGCCCGGCTCGACGAGCGCGGCAACCGCGTGACCGAGGGGGCGCAGATCGACATCGGCCACCACTACGAGGCGATGAGCCGCAAGGAGTTCCGCCTCGACGAGGTGTCCCCCGTGGCCCGCAAGCCGGCGTCGTGAGCCGGCGGTGATTCACCACCGCGGCTTTGCCTCCCAGCTCCACGCCGTCGCCGTTGCGGCCGACTCAGGGCGCGGCGAAACGAAACAGTCGCCGCTCGCCGCGGACGAAGAGCGAATCGCCCGACGGGGCCGGCGTGGCATCGACGCCCTCGCCAACGTCGTTCTCCGCGACGACGTCGAGGGCGGGTGCATCGCGGATCACGGTGATCCGGCCGCTGCGGTCGGTGAGATACACGTGGCCCGCGGCAGCCACAGGCGAGGCGTAGGTGCGGCCCACGCCGGGAATCCGGGCCGATTCGAAGTGCGGCCGGCCCGTGCGGGCGTCGACGCACGTGAGCAGACCGGTCTTCTCTTTGTAGTACCACAGACGCCCCTCCGAGAGCAGCGGCGTGGCGATGTCGGGCGTGTCATGATTCGTGCTCCAGCGGACGCGGTCGGTGCCCGCGAGGTCGCCCCGGCCGGCCAGATCGAAGGCCCCGAGAAACGCGCCGCGGAAGCCGCTCGCGAGGTAGGCGACCCCGTCGGCGGCCACGGCCGACGCAACCGGCCGCTCGGTCTGGCCGCTGCATCGCCAGAGTTCCTCGCCGGTGGCGAGGTCGTAGCCCCGCGCCGCACGTTGGCCGTTCATCACCACCTGGCGGACGCCCTGCGGATCCTCGACGACCAGCGGCGTGGCCCAGCAGGTGGGCTCGTCCCGCGGCGTCTGCCAGACAATCTCACCCGTCGTTCCATTCACGGCGAACAGCCTCGAGCCCTGTTCGTGATCCCAGGGCACGAGCACGACGTCGCCGGCAATCGTGGGCGACGAGCCCTCGCCGAAGCCGTTGCGGATGGTCATGTCGCCGAAGTCGCGGCTCCAGAGATGCGTGCCGTCGACCGCGTAGGCGTGGAGCCCGCGGGAACCAAAGTGGGCAAACACCCGCCTGCCGTCGGTGCAGGGAGACGCCGAGGCGAAGCCGTTGGTTTCGTGCGTCCGCTCGTGCGGCACCGCCTTCACGGCCGACCGCGACCAGCGCTCGCGTCCCGTCGCGCGATCGAGGCAGAGGAGCCGGAAGTCGAGCATCCCCGCTGCGGCCTCGATCGGCACGGCGGTGGTGACGAACACCATGTCGCCCACGACGACCGGCGACGACGACCCATTCCCGGGAATCTCGACACTCCAGGCCAGATGCCTGTCGGGCCCAAAGGCCACGGGAGGCCGCGCGGTGAGCGATGCGCCGCTGCCGCCAGCGCCCCGCCAGTGCGGCCAGTCCGCATGGGCACCGGCTGCCCACGCCGTGACCAGCACCACGAACCCGCGCCATGTGGTCGGCCGTTGCACCGCGGTCGTCTCCTGGTGGCACAGCATGCGGATCCCACGAGGATCGACCTGCTGACGGACCACGAGCGTACCGCATCCCTTGCGGGGCAGCCCATGCCCGGGCGCCGGCATTGCTTCCTCCGCGCAGCCCCGAGCCTCACGAACGCGCGAGGCTCCTGCGTGAGCCGCATGCCCAGGATCAGACCAGGCCCTGCCGCTTCCGACCGATCCAGAACAGGCCCAGCAGCGTCACGAGCCCGACGGCCACGAGCGGATGGCTCCAGAGCTGGAGGCGGCGGATCGCCGGCGGCGGATCGGGAAGCGCCGCGAGCGACTCGACGAGCCCGGCGATCTCGTCGGGCCGCACGAGCTTCCCGCGGGTCACCTGCGCGATCTCCGCGAGCACTTCCGGCCGAGCCGCCTTGCCGATGCCTTCTTCGGCCGAGCCCTGCACGAACATCGAGGCCTCGAGCATGTCGCCCGTCTCCTTGCAGGCGAGCACGAGCTCGTGCGCGCCGGGTTCCGTCGGCGTGAACGTCGCGGCGAACACCCCCCATTCGCCGTCGCCACCGGGCGACGCGAACCGCACCGTCTCGACGGCGCCCGACGGGGCTGTGATCCGCGCGGTCACCTCACCGCGGGAGAGGGGCTCCCCGCTCGGCTCCGCCACGCGGGCGTCGATCGCGATCGTCTGTCCGAGTTGCGGCTGCTCGGGTGCGAAGGAGAGGCTCATCCGCTCGCCCCGGGCCATGTTGCGGCGGTAGGCCATCCAGCGGACCACCTGGCCCCAGAAGCGATAGTGATACTTGTCCTCCACGCCCTTGCGCCACCGCCAGGCGCCGTCGGTCGCCATGTAGAGCACCTTGCCGGCGCCGAACGTCCGGGTCACGAGCAGCGGAATCCGGCCGTATTCGTTGGCGGCATCCTCGTGCACGGCCAGCACCTCACTGCCCGCCTTGGCCCGCAGCACGGGGCCGTGCCACTGCCCTCCTGGCAGGCTCTCCCAAATGGCGAGATTCTCGGCCCCGCCGTCGGCCAACTTGGTGAGCAGGCTCTTGCGGCCCGCCTCGGTGAGCACGAGCCTCCTCGGAGCCTCGCTCGCCATGCCGTCAGGGCGGGCCGGGTCGATCACCACCGGGCAGAGCTCGTCGAGATCCGTGCCCGTGAGCGACGCCTGCTCCCCTCGCCAGCCCGGCATGAACACGAGGCCGCTCGCCTGAAACTCCACGAGTCCCTTGAGCAGCCGGCAGTCCTCGTCGGTGAGCTGTCCCTCGCCGACCCCCACGTCGCCGAGAAACACCACGTCGTACTTCGAGAGTTCGTCGAGGCCGGAGGGGAACTTCTGGATGTAGTCCTTGGTGCCGCCGCCCCGCTTCGAGAGCCCGGGCTGAAAGAGCAGGCACGACACCTCCACGCCCGGATCGCGGGAGAGGGCGTTGCGAAGGTAGCGATACTCCCACCGCGGCACGCTCTCCACCACGAGCACCTTCAGGTTCTCCTGGCGGATCGCGATCGGCGCCGTGCGCTGGTTGTTGTCGGGGAGGATCTCACCCGGCTCCACCGGGATCCCGAGCGTGACCGTGTAGTCGCCCACGGCCGGCGGCGTCCAGTAGATCCAGTCGGTGAGCGTCGCCATGGGCGGCAGGCGGACCTCCTTCACGAGCTTCTCCCCCGTGCTCGTGGCGAGCGTGGCCACCACGACCCGTTCGGTCGGCAGCGACGAGACGATGGTGAAGGGCACGCGGACCGGCTTGCCTGCCACGCCCATGGTGGGGCAGTCGAGACTCGTGAGGTCGAGGTCGGGGAGCTTCGTGGGGCTGCCGGCGGGCACGGCGTAGATCGGCACCTGCGCGAGCCTGAGCACCTGCGCCGCGTCGAGCGGCGGGCGGCCCTTGTTCCAGTCGCCATCGCTGGCGAGCACCACCGCACGGAGCGCGGCGAACCGTGCGGCGACCTTCGCGAGCGGCTCCGCGAGGTCGGTCGCCGTGCACGGCGGCGCCGCGGCGACGGGCTCGACCACCACCTGAAACCGCCCGTCGAGCGGCTTCCAGAAGCCGCTTTCGGCAAGCGGGGCCACGGCCTCGCGCCTTGTCCGCGGGCCGGCCGTGCCGCCGTCGGTCGGCACCACGTCCCTGGTGTCCATGCTCCGCGAGGCGTCGTGGAGCACGACCACGGTCGGCTTCTCGTTGGGCCGATACGCCTCCACCCACTCCGGCTGGTTGAGGAGCACGGCGACGAGCGCTGCGATCAGCACCCGGAGCAGTTCCACGAGGCCGGTGCCGAGAGCGAAGCCGCTGCGTCGCCAGGTGAGCAGCGCCACGGCGACCGTGGCCGCGACGAGCGCCGCCGAGATCCCGATCGTCCATGGCGTGGTGAAGAACCGCAGCGCCTGCTCGCTCATGCCGCCGCCTCCAGCGGCCGGGGCAGCTTCGCCACCCGGTCGGCCGATGCGGGCCGCGGCAGGCTGAGCAGTCCTTCGGCGACCAGCGCGAGCAGCATCGCGATCAGGAAGGCCCGCCAGATCTCCTGCACGAGGCTCGTGGTGTCGCCGGCGGTGCCGGTGATTCGGGTGAATGAGAGTCCCCGAAACAGCCCGTCGATCCGCTCGTCGGCCACGATGACCGACGAATCCTCGACCGCCGGTCGATTCACGGCCGCGAGCCGCTCGCCGCAGGCGAACACCCCGGCATGCAATCCGGCCTCGGTCGAGGGTGATCCGGCAGGCCCGGTGAGTCGCGTCCAGCCGCCGCCGCACGACGCCCCGACCGCCACGGCAGCCGGGCCGGCATCGATCTGCCGCGCATGGCCGAGCGCCGTGAGGCCACGGTCGATCGCCCGCTGCACCAGCGCGTAGAGCACGATCCCCTCGGCGGCGAGCGAGGAGTCGCGAGCCGCCGGCGTGGTGGCCACGAACGTCACGCGGTCGTCGCGGCTCGACCGGGCCACCAGCGGTGCCGCGCCGGGCAGCGAGGCCAGTGGCACGAGGTCGCCCGCCAGGCCGCACGACCGCCGCACCTCCACGTCACCGAGCGGCAGAGCCGAGCCGGCGAGCGTGTTGGCGAGCAGATCCTGATCGGTCCGCCACGACTCAGCGGCCACCGGGGCCGGGTGATCGGTCCATTCGCCCCACGAGCCGCCGGCGAACTCGCCGCCCGCACCGCCCTCGGGCGGAAAGAAGACCACCTGCCCGCCGCGGTCGAGAAACGTCCTCACGAGGTCGGCGTCGCGGCCTTCGGGCAACGGCCCCTGCCAGAGCACGGCGGCGGCGGAATCCCACGCGGCCGCCGCAAGACCGCCGACGGGCACGAGGTCGACCGGGGCCGGAGCCTTGTCGGGGGCGATCGCCGCCACGAGCTCGAGCACCCGGCCGGCCGCCGGATCCTGGGCCACGACGAGCGAGCGGCGCGGCGGCGGCTCGTCGTAGACGAAGAAGAACTCGTTGTCGGCAAGGTCGGCGTCGGCGGGGATCGAGACCGTGCCGAATCCCTGTGCGGTCGCCGACCGCTCGAGCGGGATGACGTGGTTCTTGAGCACGGCCTCGCGGCCGGCGAGCTCGACGTCGACCGCGGTCGACACCCCGCCGATCTCGAACCGCACCGGGATCGTCGTCCGCTCGCCGTCCTCCTGCCGCGACACCGTGACCGTGACCACGAGGCGGCGGTCGCGGCCGAGCGTCTCGAGCTTCACGCTCGACGCGCGGACGGCCACGTTGCCCTTCGCCGGCATGGCGTAGGAGAGCAGCTGCACGCGAACCTGCTGCGGCAGCTTCGCCAGCGCGTCGCGGATGCCGCTCCAGCCTCCGTCGTCGGGCTTCCAGTCGTTGGCCCGCTGATCGGAACAGATCCAGATCTCGGTGGTGCCGGCGGCGTTCTCGCGGATGAACTCGTAGGCCGCCTGCAGGAGCGCCGGGAGGTCGGCCGAAGCCGCGACGGGTCCGGCAGCGGCCAGATCGGCGATCGCCTCGGGTGACGCCACCTCCTCGGGCCCTTGGGCCGGATCACTGAGCACCAGCACGCGGCCGGCCCGCAGCGTGGCAAGCGATGCCGCGAGCTGCCGCCGGCCGGTATCGAGCTTCGAGACGCCCCCCGCGGCGGCCATGGCCTGCATGCTCGGGCTGCGGTCGAGGATCACGATCGCCGAGTCGGGCCGCCCGCCGGCCGCAAGCGCGAGCCAGCCCCGCGAGAGCGGCCGGCCCACGGCGAGGATCACCGCTGCCACGGCCAGCATTCGCAGGGCCATGATCAGCCAGTGCCGGAGCCGGGAATAGCCTCGCGACAGCGCCTTGGCCGCCAGCAGAAACTGCATCGCCGCCCAGGGCACCGTCTGGAATCGCCGCTGGTTGATGAGGTGGATGATCAGCGGCAGGGCCATCAGGGGCAGCGCCGCGAGCACCCAGGGCTGGAGGAACGTCATCGCAGGCCCCTCCCCGCCGCCCGGCCGACGAGGAACCGCGCCAGCACCTGCTCGTAGGGCTCGTCGGTGACGATCCGGTGGTAGTCGATCGCCGACTCGAGCACCACGC
>JBJTRH010000432.1:0-4272 GCA_046076065.1 Planctomycetaceae bacterium
CGTCGACCGCCTCCTGCTTGAGATGGGCGGCCATGAAGGCCACGTGCAGGAAAAACGGCTCGTCGGCGTGGGCGCGGATGAAGGCCGAGGCCTCCGCGGCCAGGATGTCGTCCACCCAGCCCTCGTGCACCTGCCGCTCCCCGCCGGTCGTGAGCGGCGGGTCGATGTATTTTCCGGAGGCTCCGATCCAGCCGCAGAACTGCTCGAAGCCGCGGGCCAGCGGCCCGTGATCGCCTTGGCCGAGATGCCACTTCCCGACCAGGGCGGTACGGTAGCCGTGCTCCCGCAGGAGCTGCGGCAGCAGGACCTCGCCCAGATCCATCGCCGCGGTCGGGCCATCGAGGGGCCGGTTGTCCTCGATGCCGAATCGGCTCGGATAGCGGCCGGTGAGCATCGCGGCCCGCGTGGGCGAGCAGCTCGGCATGGCGTAGGCGTGCGTGCAGACGGTGCCCTCGCGGGCGAAGCGGTCGAGGTTCGGCGTCGGGATGTCGGTGCCGCCGGCGAAGCCGACATCGCCGACACCGAGGTCGTCGACCAGGATGACGACCACGTTGGGCCGGCCGGCACACGCCGGCCGGCCGACGGCGACGGTCACCGTGGCCACCAGACAGGCCGCGGCCAGGATCCCCATGCGGTTCCGCATCAGCCGCGTTGCCGCCGCCGTGCGGCCGCCACCACGCCGGCAACGCCCACACCACAGAGGATCGCCGACGCCGGCTCAGGCACCACCACCACCTGCAGGCTCCCTGCCTGAAAATAGGCCGACTTGCCACTGCCGAGCGAGAACGCGCTGCCGGCACCGAAGTTCTGCAGGCTGGAGACGTTGCCGACAGAGCCCGAAATCAGCATATAGGTGCCGTCGGCGACCGTCGCATCGAGGCCGACGATGTCGTCGATGCCGAATGTCGACGGATCGACGAAGCTGACCGTCTTGCCGGCGGCCACCGTCAGCGGCGACGAGGCGTTGAACTGAAACTTGGAGCCGCTTGCGAACGACACGTTGCCGCCGACGGTTCCGGAACCACCCAGGATGGCGTTGGCCGCCACGCTCACGGCGCCGGCGGCCGACGTGTTGTTGCCGTTGATCAGCAGCGTGCCGGCCTGGACCGTCGTGGCGCCCGAATACTCGTTCACCCCGCCGAGCACCCACGTCCCCGAACCACTCTTGGTGACCGCCACGAGAGATGGCCCGGCCGACGTGTTGACGTTGTTGACGATCTTACTGTTGATCGTGTTGGCGTCGCCGTTGGAGCCGTTGAGCGTGAGCATCCGCGAGACGGCGGGGTCGACGCCGGCCTGCGCCACGTTGAAGAAGCCGGAGTTGTTGGAACTGGTCGCCGTGAAGATGATCGGCCCCGTCCCGTTGTTCGTGATCGTGCTGCCCCCCGTCGCCGTCGAGGCGCTCCCGGCGCCGACTTGGATGTTGCGATTCGTGGTCTCGCCCGGCCCGGTGTAGATCAACACGCAGGTCTGGGCGCCGTTGCCGATTCGGATGGGGAGGTTTCCGGCTCCGAGCGGGCTGGGCTGACTGATGTTGTCGAGCTGGTCTGTCTGGACGTTGCCCACGTTCATGATCATCTGGCCGGTGAACACGTTCTCGCCGGTCAGAATCAGGGTGCCGCCCTGGCCGCCCTTGGTCAGGTTCCGCGGAGTGCCGTCCTCCGTGATCACGCTGGTGATCCGCAGGTTGTGGGCGCTTCCCATGCTGAACAGCTTGTTGCCGCCGACGAACTTGATCGGGAAGGAGATCTCGTCGGTCACGTTGGCCGTGGTGCCGAGCGAGGTGATCGGCGTGGCCCCATTGAAGGCGACGGTGCCGGTGCCGGCGAGCGTCACCGCGTTCGCCGTTCCCCCCACGGTGTTCGAGAAGTTGATGGAACTGGTCAGCGTGGTCACCAGATCGTTCGTCGACGACCGCACCACGGTGCTGCCCGTGAACACGAGCGACGTCACGGAACTTCCGGCGAGGGCGGAGGACCAGTTGCCACCGGTGCTCCAGCGGCCGTCCGCACCGCCCCCCGTCCAGGTCTGGGCCGTCGCCGGAATGGCCCACACCGCGAGGACCGCCGCAAACGACGCCCGTCGAACCCGTGCCCATCCCATCGATCGGCGCCTCAGTGACTCGACCGCCCGTGAATCAGCACCGTGGCTTCGCATGTGCTCTCCCTCGTAGTTCGTGAACAAAGTTTATTTACGCGTCGTGTTTGGCGTCAAGGACATATTTCCTGACGAACCCTCACCGCACGGCCGGCCACGCTCCGTGGGTGATGTCGTGGATGATCGCGGAGATCGCAGCCTGCTCCTTGGTCGTTCCCGATCGCACCACCGTGCAGTCCGCGAGCGAGCCCGTGAGCGCCCTCCGCTTCACCCGCTCGAGGCAACCCTTGAACCGGTCTTCGTCGCCGGCGAACAGGCTGCCGTGCAGGAAGAGCGTGGTCGGGTTGAATATGTTGACCACGGCCGAGATCGCAATCGCGACGTGCTCGGAAACCACCGCGACGTCGGCGGCGAACTCGTCGGGCCGACGGGCGAGCAGTTCGCGGGCCTCCTCCGCGGTCAGGCGTCGCCCCAGCCTTGCGCCGATCATCCGCACCAGGGCGGCGTCCGTGGCCAGCGTCTCCAGGCAGCCGCGGTTCCCGCAGCCGCACCGCACGCCTTCGGGATCGATGGTGATGTGCCCGATCTCACCCGCCATGCCGCTGTGGCCGCTCGTCACGGCGCCGCCGCTGATCACCCCCAGGCCGAGCCCGGTCGTCATGTCGAGCACCGCGATGTCGTCGTGGCCGCGGGCCGCGCCGTGGCTCCGCTCGCTGAGGCACAGGGCGGTCGTGCCCTTGATCAGCCGCCCGCGGAGGTTGAGGGCGTCGCCCAGGTCGCGGGCGGGGTTCCGCTGGTCGAGGATCGGCAGGTTGGCGGAACACATCACCTCTTGCGTCCGCTCGTTGACGAGGGCGTTCACGACGACGCCCACACCCTGGGGCACACCCGGGCTGTCCGCGAGCACGCCGCGGCAGTGCTCCTCGAGCGAGTCGAGCAGGCCGGCATAGGTGTCGGGCGTGGGAAAGCGGCAGGTCAGGGAGTCGTCGATGATGCCGTCGAGCCCCGCCACCACCACGCCGCAGGCGTCGACATCGATCAGCACGCCGAGCACGACCGCCGACCGGTGCGCCATCCGCACCAGCTTGCCGGGCCGTCCGACGGCCGGCCGGATCGGATCGAGTTCCTCGAGCAGCCCCCGCGCGATCAGCGAATCGACCGCCTTCGACACCGTGGGCGCCGTCATCCCGGCGAGCCGCCGGAGCGTGGCCCGCGACTGGGGACCGTGCTGCTGGAGCGTCTCGATCAACCGCCGCTCATTGATGCGGCGGAGGAGGGTCGGCTCGACTCGGAGGCGGCGAGGGGACATGGCTCACTCGGGTCGGCCGCGGCGGTCGCGGCCGTAGATCGGGTGATCGGCCGCGATCACCTGGGGGGTCATGCCGGCGTACCAGTTCACGAACGCCTCCCGGAGCGTCGCGACCCGCTCGGGATGGGCCGTCGCGAGATCTCGCCGCTCGTCGGGATCGTCCTCCACGTCGTAGAGCCGGGGCGGATCGTTCCCTTCGATCACCAGCTTCAACGCACCCTCGCGCACCGCCACGAGCCGACGGGCCTGGTTCGTGTCCTGATCCGTCCGCCGCCAGTCCGCGTGGTCGTTGTAGATCCAGAACAGCCGCTCGTGCGGCACGCCCGGCGTCTCACCGCGCAGAAATGGCAGCAGGTCGACGCCGTCGACCGCGTGCGGTGGCACGAATCCGGCGGCCGCTGCGGCGGTGGCGAACACGTCCATGCAGTGCACCGGCGGCGTGAACCGCCCCCCCGCCGGCACGTGCCCGGGCCAGCGCACGGCGAACGGCACGCGGATGCCCCCTTCGAGGACGTCGAACTTCTGGCCGCGGTGCGGCCCGTTCGACGTGCCGAGCACCGGCGGCTCGCCGCCATTGTCGCTCAGGAAGAAGACGAGCGTATGGTCGTCGATGCCGGCTTCACGGATGGCCTCGAGAACGCGGCCGACCGCGGCGTCGAGCCGGCTGATGATGGCCGCGGCCATCCGCCGCCTGCCGGTGAGATGCCCGAAGCGGGCGAGGTCGTCGTCGACCGCCTCCTGCTTGAGATGGGCGGCCATGAAGGCCACGTGCAGGAAAAACGGCTCGTCGGCGTGGGCGCGGATGAAGGCCGAGGCCTCCGCGGCCAGGATGTCGTCCACCCAGCCCTCGTGCACCTGCCGCTCCC
>JBJTRH010000433.1:0-15431 GCA_046076065.1 Planctomycetaceae bacterium
CGGCATGACGCCCGAACAGCTCGTGGCCGAGATCCTCGAAGGGCGGGGCGACGGCTCGTGGACCGGCACGAGCGGCATCACCTCGAGCGTGGCCGCCGCCCAGGTGGCAGTGAGCGTGCCCCGGGCGGTGGGCTGGATCGACAACGGCGACGGCTCGCTGACGACGGCCTTCGCCGCCCCGGGCGACACCAACATCGACTGGTCGATCGACATCCTCGACGCCGCCAACTTCCTGGCGCTCTGCAAGTTCGACACGGGCCTGCCTGCCACGTGGATCGAGGGCGACTTCAGCTACGACGGGATCGTCGACATCCTCGACGCGGCCGACTTCTTCGCCACCGGCTTGTACGACCTCGGCACCTACAACGCGGCCCCCGGCATGGGTGGCGTGGCCGCCGTGCCGGAGCCCGCCAGCCTCGCCCTCGCCGTCGCGGGGGGCGTCGTCGCGGCGGGCATGGCCCGCAGGCGGCGTCACGGCTGAACCAACAGCTTTTTCCCTGCCGCGTCAGTGCCGGCGCGAGCGATCGTTCCCGGGCCAGGCGTCGGCGGCGTCATGGTCGTGGGGGTCACGAGCCTGCTTGAGCAGGTCGATCAAGATCCGCAGGCTCCTGCGGTCGAGATGGCCCAACTGATCACGGCCGCACTGCCGCACCGCGTCGGCGAGCCGATCGACGGCCGTGCGGCCAGCGGCCGTGATCCAGACCTCGACGAGTCGACGGTTCTCCTCGCTCCGCCGCCGGCGGACGAGCCCCTGCTCCTCGAGCTTGTCGAGCATCCGCGTCATGTCGGGAGCCCGGGAGACGAGCCGGGCCCCGAGGGCCGAGGTCGCCAGCGGCCGGGGAGCCGCGGCCCGCAGCACCCGCAGGGCGTTGTACTGCTGGGCGCTAAGTCCGTGGGCGGCGAAGACACGCTCCTCGAGTTCCCGCAGCCGGTCGTAGGTTCGCCACAGCTGCAGGTAGGCCTCCTGCTCGAGCGAGTCGAACAGGCCCGCAGGGGTCGCACGAGGCACCGCTCCCGCCAGAGCCTTTCGGGACGCGGTGGATCGGGCGGCGGGCGGCATGCCGGAAAGTCTAATGGATTTTTCCTGTTTCACCAATTATCGTTGCAACGAGTATTGTCCTGGTGAATCGATCGACCTGCAGGCGCGACGGGCATGAACTCAGCCGATTGGACTGTGCTGTCGCTGCATCTGGCGGCCATGCTCGCCGTGGCGATCGGGCTCGGGGCCATCGCCCGCCGGCTCGGCATTCCGGCCGTCGTCGGCGAGATCGCCGGGGGGCTCCTGCTCGGCCCCACGATCCTCGGCCGGGTCGCGCCCGAACTCTTCACCTGGCTGTTTCCCGTGTCGGGCCCCGTCCCCGCCGCCCGCACGGCCGTGGCCCGCGTGGGCATGCTGTTTTTCATCGTCACGATCGGCCTCGACATCAGCGTCGGTGAGCTGCGGCGCACCGGTCGCAGGGCCCTGGCCGTCGGCACCGTCGGCACCCTCGTGCCGCTCGTGCTCGGCTTTCTCATGTGCTACGTGTTTCCGACCGTGATCGGCGTGACGCCCAAGGACCAGTTCGCCACGGCCCTCTTCATGGGCTCGATCCTCTCGCTCTCCGCCAACCCGGTGATCGCCCGGATCCTCATGGACATGGGCCTCTTCAAGAGCGACATCGGCAGGACGATCATGTCGGCCACCCTCGTCGATGACCTCGTCGGCTGGGGACTGTTCGCCGTGATCCTCGCGGAGTTCGGGCCGCAGGCCACCGCACCCGGGCGGGGCCTGGCGATCTTCGGCACGGTGTTTTTGTTTCTGGGCGGGATCCTCGTGATTGGATGGCTGCTCCTGCCGCGGGTGCTCCGCTGGGCGCACGCCCGGCTGCCATATCCTTCGGGGGTCATCTCCTGCGTGATCCTGTTCGCCTTGCTGGGAGCGGCCGGCTCGGAGCATCTCGGCCTACACTCATTCCTCGGGGCGTTCGTCGTGGGCATCGCAATGGCGGAGGCCTACGCTGTGGACCCGCGGCCGTTCGAGATCATCGGCGACTTCGCCTACGCCGTGTTCACGCCGATCTTCTTCGTCTCGATGGCGATCTCCGCCGACTTCATCGCCGGTTTCGACGGCTGGCTCGTGGCCCTCATCACCGCAGTGGCCTTTCTGGGTAAGATCTCGGGTGTCTTCGTGGGTGGCAGGATGGCAGGGATGGGAAACCGGCAGGCCCTTGCCGTGGGCTGCGGGCTCAATGCCCGGGGGATCCTCGGGATCGTCATGGCCGCGGCGGCCTTCGATGCCGGCCTCATCGACCTGCGGCTCTTCGTGGCCTGCGTGCTCATGTGCGTGATCACGACCATGGCCGCCGGCCCGGCGCTTGGCCTGATCCTCGGCCGCCAGCCCGCCGAGCCGGCCGCTGCCTGACGGCCGCAGCGGCCGCTAGGGCGGCAAGGGCGAAGAAGCCCGACGTGGCGGATCGGCCGGTGTCGAACGCCCCTCCCGCAAAGACATTGGCCGCGTCGAGGATGTCGATGCCCCCGTCGAGGTTCGTGTCCCCCGGGGCGGCGTAGGCCGCCGTCACCGAGCCGTCGCCGTTGTCCAGCCAGCCGAGCGTTCGCGGCACACCCGCGGCCACGTCGGCCGCCACCGCGCTCGACGTGATCCCGACCGTGCCGTTCCACGTGCCATCGCCGCGGCCGGCGGCCAGCGCGGCGGCGACCGACACCGACGCGGCGGCGAGGGCCTGATCGGCCGCGAGCACCAGGTCGCCCGCCACCACGGCCGCCGTGCCCGTGAACGTGTTGGCGCCGGCGAGTACGAGTCGCTTCCCGTCGGCCACGACCCTGCCACCGCCACTCACCGTGCCGGAGATCGTCTGGGGGCTCGTGCTCCGGTAGATCCACTGGGCCCCGGCGGCGATCGAGAGCCCGCCACGGTGATCCGCGGTGGGCCCGAGCGTCGCCTGCCCCGCGAACACCAGCGATCCGCTCGACACCGTGATCGGACCGTCCATCGGCCCGCCCCCGGTGATCACGAGACCCCCCGTGCCCGCCTTGCGAAAACCGCCGTTGCCCGACAGTCGGCCGGCGACCACGAGCGTGCCGGCATGGTTGAACAGGACCGTGCCATCGTTGGCAAGCTGCGAGGTTTCAAGCGCGACGCCCGACCCGCCGAGCCCGACCTGGAACATGCCGCCCGTGACCGTCGTGATGCCCGTGTAGCTGCCGGTACCGATCTGGAGGAGCCCGGGGCCTGTCTTCGTGAGGCTGCCGGGACCCTCGGGATTGTCGACCACGGCGTTCGCGACCGTCATATCGGAGGTCATCGCGGCCACCACGAGATCGCGGTCGCCTCCGACCACGACGTCGAGCCGAGGGGAACCGCCGATCGTGAGCCTCCCGCTTCCGACCTGGAGAAGGGCGTGACCGTGGCCGGCGGCTCGCTCGGCGGCTCGGGCCAGCTCGGCGGGGCCATCGCCGTCGGCAGCGGCGGCACGATCATCCCCGGTGCCAGCATCGGCACGCTCACCGGCTCGACGAGCTTGTCGTTCACCGACGGGTCGACGTTCGGCTACGAGCTCGACTCGGCCAGCGTCACAGCCGACCTCCTCAACGTGCGGACTGATTTCAACCTCTCCGGCACCGTCTCCCTCACGCTCACCGATCTCTCGGCCTCGACCCTGATCGCCCAGGGAACGGTGCTGTCGCTCGTCAACTACGGGGGCGCATGGAACGGCGGCCTGCTCACCTACAGCGGCTCCGCCCTCGCCGACGAAGACCAGTTCACCTTCGGGGCCAACCAGTTCAGGATCGACTACAACTCGACCATCCAGGGGGCGAACGTGACCTCGCCCGTCGGCGTCACCTACGTGAACCTCGTGGTCGTGCCGGAGCCGACGACGTCCGCGGCCCTGCTGTCGGGCCTCGGGCTCGCGGCCATGATGCTGCGTCGCCGCCGCGTGTGATACCCAGTGGATGAGGGCGCCGCCGCCGCGGGCTATCCTTGATGGCTCCGCTTCGTCGTCGCCGGCGGCCGTCATGCCCACTTCTGCATCCCGTCATCGCGCCGCCGCCTGCCGCTGGCTGCTGCCGGCGCTTGCCGTGCTCGGCATGGTCGAGGCCGAGGCCCAGAACGTCGTCTCCGGCTCGCTGTTCACCCTGACCACGTCGACGTCCGCCCCCAACGGCGCCTGGTGCTGGTTCGAGGATCCGCGGGTGATCATCGACACGACCGACCCGGCGCGGCCGCTGCTCCTGGCAAGCACGATCTCGGCCGGCACCGGCGGCGAAGCCGGCGACGTCGACCTCCTGTGGCGCAACCTCACCACCGGGGAGCAGGGCGATTTCGAACTCGCCAACCAGTTCCAGCAGGACGACCACGATTCGGCGGCCCTCTACCGCCGGCCCGACGGCCGCTACCTGGCGATGTACTCGCGGCACGGCAGCGACACCGTCACCCGCTGGCGAATCTCCACGAACCCGGGCGACCCGACCGCGTGGGGCCCCGAGCAGTCGCTCACCAACGGCGCGGGCACCACCTACAACAACATCTACCACCTGCCGGGCGACAACGGCAACGCCGGCCGCACCTATAACTTCACCCGGGCCACGAACTACGACCCCACGGTGCAGGTCTCGGCCAACCATGGCACCACCTGGACGGCCGCCGGCAAGCTGCTCACCGAAGGAGGATCCTCCGACCGGCCGTATGTCCGCTACGCGGCCAGCGCCGAGCGGATCTTCGTGTTCACCACCGACCGCCATCCGCGCGACTTCGCCAACAACATGTACTGCGGCTACGTGCAGGACGGCGTGCTCCGCCGCATGGACGGCAGCGTGGCCGACGCGAGCGTGTTCGACGCCACGGGCGTGACCCCCTCGACGCTTACGCGGGTGTTCGCCAACGGCTCGATGTTCAACGGCACGGTCATGAACCGGGCGTGGGGAACCGACGTCGAGGTGGACAACACCGGCAACCCGGTCGCCATCTTCACCGCCCGCGCCAACGACAGCGACCTCGACCACCGGTTCTTCTACTCGCGGTTCGACGGGAACCAGTGGCAGGTGCACGAGCTCGCCCGGGCCGGTGGCTATCTCTACGCCGCGGAGAACGACTACACGGGGCTGGCGTCGATCGACCCCAAGAACCCCAACGTCGTCTACCTGTCGACGAAGATCGACCCCCGCAGCCAGACCGCGACCACGAAGTACGAGCTCTACAAGGGGTTCACGGCCGACTTCGGCGAGACCTGGACGTGGACGCCGCTGACGGCCGAGTCGACGGTCGACAACATCCGGCCCGTGGTGCCGAAGTGGGACAGCGGAAACACCGCGGTCATGTGGATGCGGGGCACCTACAGCACGTTCACCAGCTGGGACACCGAGGCGGTGGGCATGGTGCTTCCGGCCAGCGATCCGAAGTCGCTCCTCTGGCGCGGCGGAACGGGACGAGCGTGGGATGTCGGCGGCTCCTCGTCGTGGGACGGCGGCGGCGGGGCGGCGGAGCCCTACCGGCAGGGCGACGAGGTGGCGTTCGACGATTCGGCCACGTCGGCAACCGTGTCGGTCGCGGGATCGATCCGCCCGATGGGCGTGGCCTTCGCGAATCGGACGGCATCGTATGTCGTCACCGGCTCCGGCATCGGTGGCTCCGGCGGTCTGCGGGTGATCGGCGGCGGCACCGTCACGCTCGCCAACGCCGCCAACACCTTCACAGGCGACACGCTCGTGGCCCGGGGCACGCTGGCTTTGACCGACGGCGCAGGACTGACCGGATCGCGGGCCATCACCGTGTCGGGGAGCGGCACGCTCGATACGAGCGGCCTGGCCGGCGGCCGCCTCGCGCTCGCGAGCCAGATGCTCACGATCGACGGTCGCGTCGCCGGAGACGTGGCGGCGAGCGGCGGCAGTGTCGTCCAACTCAATGCCGGCGGGCGGATGGCCGGCGGCATTCTCGCCCACGCGTCTACGATCATCGCCCAGGGCACGGTCGGCGGCAGCGTGACCGCGACCGGCGGCGCGACGCTCCAGATCGGCGGCACCGGCATCACCGCGGTGCGGCAGACCGTCTACCTCGATGCCACACACGGCGCTGGCGGCAACACCACGCTCTCGAGCGGCGGCACGTTCACGCCCACCACGAATCCCGACTGGCAGATCCGCTCCGTCTACGGCAACGGCGGCGTGGTCTACCAGGGCGGGGCCGATTCGCCGACCGCCGCCGCCGAGCTCAAGACCACGATCAGCGGGTTGGTTCCCGGGCGGAGCTACCAGTGTTACGTCAACTACTGGGATGCCTCGGGATCCGCGTGGCGCATCCTCGCCGGTGGCACGTCCGGGAGGCTCAGGCTCTTCGACTCGCCGCGGACGAGCGTCGCCGGCGCCACCGACGGCCTCGATCCGGCCAAGCTCGGCTATGGCACGCTCCCGATGGTCGCCGAGGGCAACCGCATGCTCTGGGCGGGCGATCTCGGCCGGCTCGTGGCCGACGCCCAGGGCCGGATCGCCGTCTTCGTCGACGACACGGGCACGGTCGACGGCGACGACCGCACCTGGTTCGACGGCGTGAGCTACGTCTCCGATCCCATCGGCTTCTCCGGCCAGGCCTCGCTCGCCGTCCAGGGCAACGTCGCCTTCGACCCCACGTCGGCGCTGCGGATCGACGTCGCCGATCCCACGGCGCTCGATCGGCTCACGATGACCGGCACCGCGAATCTCGGCCGTGGAGGACTCATCCTCAACCTCGCCGGCGGCTACGATCCCGGCTGGCTCGTCCCGCACACGATCCTCACGGCCGCCGCGGTGGCGGCGCCGTTTGGCCGGATCGACATGGCGGGGCTCACCGGGCAGAAGCGGCTGGCCGTGACCTACACCGCCACCTCCGCGATTGCCACCGCGGCGATGGCCGGCGACGGGAACCTCGACGGCGTCCTCGATCTCCTCGACGTGGCGGGCTTCATCGCCGCAGGGCGGTTCGATGCCGGGTTGCCAGCGACGTGGGCCGACGGCGACTTCAACGGCGACGGCCTCGTGGACCTGCTCGATGCGGCCGATGTCGCGACGAGCGGGCTTTACGACGCGGGGCCCTATGCCTTGCCCGCCTCCTCGATCGCGGCCGTCCCGGAGCCGACGCTGCCGCTGCTGCTCATGCTCGCTCCGCTCCTCGCCGCCGCCACGAGACCGCCCCGACCATGAACCACTGGCTGATCAAGAGCGAGCCCGACGTGTTCTCGATCCACGATCTCGCGAAGGCGAAGCAGCGGACGACCCACTGGGAGGGCGTTCGCAACTACCAGGCCCGCAACTTTCTCAGGGCGATGAAGCAGGGCGACTTCGCCCTCTACTACCATTCCAATGCGGAACCCTCGGCCGTGGCCGGCGTCGTGGAGGTGGTCCGCGAGGCCTACCCCGATCCGACCGCCTGGGATCCACGGAGCGACTACCACGACCCGAAGGCCTCGCCCGAGAACCCCATCTGGTCGATGGTCGATGTGCGGCTCGTCGAGGTGTTTGCCCGCGAGATCCCCCTCGATGAGCTCCGCGGCGTGAAGGCTCTCGCCGGGATGGAGCTCCTCCGCCGTGGCAGCCGGCTCTCCGTCCAGCCCGTGACGCCGGCCCAGTTCCGCACGATCCGGTCCCTCGCCTCCAAGCGTCCGCCCAGCCGGCCATAATGCCGGCATGCCCTGCCGCCTCAAGCCCGCCGCCACGCCGCTGCCACAGCCGGCCCCGCTGCCCGAGCCCCTCGGTTGGATCGCGGAGGCGCTCGATCGGCTTCGCGCCGCCGGCCTCGAACGACCGAGGCGGGTCCGGGCGGGCCGTCAGGGAGGCACGGTCGAGCTCGACGGCCGGTCGCTCGTGAACGTCGGCTCCAACGACTACCTCGGCTACGCAGGCGACGTGCGGCTCACCAAGGCCGCGTCGAAGGCCGCATGTGCCGAGGGTTTCGGAGCCGGCGCGAGCCCGCTGGTGAGCGGCCACTCGCAGGCCCACGAACGGCTCGAGCGGGCGCTCGCCGAGCTGCTCGCGGTGCCCGCGGCGGTCACGTTTCCAAGCGGCTTCGCCGCCAACGCCGCCACGATCGCCGCAGTCGTCGGATCCGACGACACGATCTTCAGCGACGAACGCAATCACGCGAGCATCATCGACTGCTGCCGGCTCGCACGGGCGACCGTGCACGTCTATCCCCACCGTGACGTCGCCGCGCTCGAGCCGCTGCTCGCGTTGCGGGGCGGCCCGGGGCGACGACTGATCGTCACCGACACGCTGTTCTCGATGGACGGCACGATCGCGCCGCTCGCGGATCTCTGTGACCTCGCCCGCCGGCACGCCGCGATGCTGATGGTGGACGAGGCCCATGCCACCGGCGTGTTCGGCCAGCGCGGCAGCGGCCTCGTGGAGGCGACCGGGTGTGGTGACGGCGTGCACATCCGCACGGGCACGCTCTCCAAGGCGCTCGGCGCGGCCGGGGGCTTCGTGGCCGGCCATCCCGACCTCGTCCACTGGCTCAGGCACGCCGCCCGCGGCTGGATCTTCTCCACGGCCCATCCGCCGCCGGTGGCCGCCGCCGCCACGCGGGCGATCGAGCTAGTCGCCGCGGAGCCGCACCGCCGCGCTGAGCTCGCCGCGAAGGCCGCCGGGTTTCGCAGCCGGCTGGCCGAGGCTGGCATCGATCTCGGCGGCGCGGCCGCGCAGATCGTGCCGGTGGTCGCGGGACCGCCGGAGAAGGCGGTGGCGCTCGCCGAGCAGCTCGCCGACGCCGGGTTCTTCGTGCCGGCGATCCGCCCCCCGAGCGTGCCGCACGGCCGCAGCCTCGTCCGTGCAAGTCTCTCCTGGCTCCATACCGAATCCGACCTCGACCGGCTCGCCGATGCCATCGTCACCAGCCTCCGCTGACAGCCTGCCGTGGTGCGTGATCGGGGCGGGCCCGTCGGGCCTCGCCGCAGTCAAGCGTCTTCGCGAGGCGGGCGTGCCCGCCGAGTGTCTCGAGCGCGAAGGCGGGATCGGCGGCAACTGGCGGTTCGGATCGGGCACCTCCCGGGTGTTCGCCTCCACGCGGCTGATCAGCTCGAAGTCGCTCACCCAGATCGGCGACTTCCCGATGCCGCGTCACTACCCGGCCTATCCCGACCACCGCCAGTGCCTCGCCTACCTCGAGGCCTATGCGCGGGCCTTCGGTCTCGAGCATTTCATCCGCCTCAACACGGCCGTGGAGCGGATCACGCCGCTCGGGCCGCCGGGTGCCGGCTTCGAGGTGACGGTGACCGACGGACCCCCGCGGCACTACGCGGGCGTCGTGATCGCGAGCGGCCACAACCACACCCCCCGGTTACCCGAGATTCCCGGATCCTTCGCCGGCACGCTCCTGCATGCCGCCGACTACAAGTCGCCGACGCAGCCCGTGCCGATCGCCGGCCGCCGCGTGCTCGTGATCGGCGGCGGCAACTCGGGCTGCGACATCGCGGTGGAGTGCGGCCGGCACGCGGCGGTCACGGTGCACTCCACCCGCCGCGGCTACTACGTCGTGCCCCGGATGGTCTTCGGCCGGCCCTCCGACCTGCGGAGCGAGCGGCTCCTGAAGATGGCAGCCCCGACGTGGCTGCGGCGGCTCGTCGCGCTCCGCATGATCGACCGGACGGTCGGCCTGCCCTGGCGGCACGGCCTGCCGCGGCCCGACCATCGGCTCTTCGAGACCCACCCGGTGATCAACTCCGACATCCTCGCGCTCGTCGATGCCGGACGCATCCAGCCGGCGGGCGACGTCGCCGCCTTCGCGGGCCACGAGGTGGTGTTTCGCGATGGCACGCGGGCCGCGTTCGACGTCGTGATCTGTGCCACGGGCTACCGGATCACCCATCCCTTCCTCGACGCGCGGCTGCTCGGCGGCGGCGATGCCGATGCCAGCCCGCGGCTCTTCATGCACCTGCTGCCCCGCGACCGCGACGACATTGCCGTGGTCGGATTGATCCAGCCCGACAGCGGCCAGTGGGGCATCACCGACCTGCAGGCCGCCGTCGCCGCGCGGATGGCCCGCGCCGCCCGATCGGCTCCCCGCGCCGCCGCCTGGCTTCGCCGCGCTCGCCAGCGGCCCGGGCCCGCCCCGCCGATCCGCTACCTCGACTCGCCGCGGCACGCGCTCGAGGTCGAGCACTTCTCCTACCGTCGCCGGCTCGAGCGGCTGCTCGCCTCGCTCGACCGCCGCCTGCGGCGGGAGGACGACCGCGCGGCCGCCGCGCCGCGATCGGCTACCAGCACGTCTTCCCGCCGTTGACGGCGATCGTCTGCCCCGTCACGAACGCGGCCTCGTCGCTGGCGAGATAGGCCGCCGCCCAGCCCACTTCGTCGGGCCTGCCCCAGCGGCCCATCGGCACGCTCGCGAGGTAGGCGTCCTTGTCGGCCTGCGGGTCGTTGTCGTGCCGCTCCACTGGGATCCACCCCGGCGCGATCATGTTGACGGTGATGCCGAAGGGCGCGAGCTCGTGGCACATGCTCCGCGACCAGCCAGTCTGGCCCCCCTTGGCGGCCACGTAGGCAGAGAAGGGGGCGACCCCGAGGTGAAACACCTCGCTCGTGATGTTGATCAGGCGGCCACACCGCCGCGCCTTCATGCCCGGCAGCACCCGGCGGGCGAGCAGGTAGGGGCTCTTCACGAAGAAGTCGAGCATCTGCTGGTAGAAGCCCCAGTCATACTCTTCGATCGGCTTGAGTGGCTGGGCAGGCGTGGCGTTGACCACCACGATGTCGACCGGCCCGATGGACCGCTCGATCGCCGTGAACATGCGGTCGATCTCTCCCTCGTCCGTGACGTCGGCCCGGAAGAGGTCCGCCACGGCGCCCGCCGCCCGGATCTCGGCCACCGCAGCCTCCGCCCGGGTGGCATCGTGGGCGAAGTTGACGGCCACCTTCGCGCCGGCGCGGCCGAGGCACATTGCCGTCGCCTTGCCGAGGCCCGTGGACGAGCCGGTGACGAGGGCCACGCGGCCCGCAAGCGAGAAGGGTGAGCTGGATCCAACGGCCATGGCGATTCCCTGCGACGAGCGTCGGCCGATGCTGTCGTGTGTCGCCGACGTTCGCTGGACGATACCATAGATGTCGGTCGCGAGGCCTTCGCCGTCTCGCCGCCTGGATCGGGGGTCGAGTTCGCCCATGCCGCAGAGCCTTGTCCGCATCGCCGGCCTGTCGCCCTCGAGCCACCGTCGCTCGACCGCAGCATGGAGCGGCCTGGTCGCAGTGACCGCAGCCGCGATGGCCGGTGCGCCGGGCGGCCATGCCAGCCACGCGGCGGGCGTCGACTTCTCGCGCGACATCCAGCCGCTGCTCGCAAAACGTTGCTTCGCCTGCCACGGCCCCGACACGCAGGAGGGCGGCCTCCGGCTCGACCTCGCCGAGTCCTCCCGCGCCGCGCTCGACAGCGGCTCCCGCGCGATCGTGCCCGGCGATCCGGCGACCAGCGAACTCCTCTCCCGCGTCACCTCCGACGATCCCGACCTCCGCATGCCCCCCGAGGGCGCCCGCCTCACGGCCACGCAGGTCGACACGCTCCGCCGCTGGATCACCGAGGGGGGCGAGTATCGCGAGCACTGGGCCTTCACGCCGGTGGTGCGGCCGGCCGTGCCCGAGGCCCCCGAGGGCTCGAGCCCGATCGACGCCTTCATCCGCGCGGGCCTCACGGCCAAGGGGCTCCCGGTACCGCCGCCCGCCGACCGGCGCACGCTCCTGCGTCGGGCCACCTACGCCGTCACCGGCCTGCCGCCCACGGAAGACGCGATGCAGGAGTTTCTGGCCGACGACTCGCCCGGCGCCTGGGAGCGGGTGGTCGACCGGCTGCTCGCCTCGCCGCACTACGGCGAGCACCAGGCCCGCCACTGGCTCGATCTCGTCCGCTACGCCGACACCAACTCCTTCGAGCGCGACGACGACAAGCCGCATTCGTGGCGGTACCGCGACTACGTGATCCGCTCCTTCAACGACGACAAGCCCTACGACCGCTTCGTGATCGAGCAGCTCGCCGGTGACGAGGCCGAGTCGCCCACGCCCGACGACCTCGTCGCCACCGGCTTCTACCGGCTCGGCATCTGGGACGACGAGCCCGCCGATGCCCTCCAGGCCCGCTACGACTGGCTCGACGACGTGGTCTCGAACACCGGCCAGACGTTCCTGGGCCTGACGGTGGGCTGTGCCCGGTGCCACGACCACAAGATCGACCCGCTGCCGCAGCGCGACTACTACGCGCTGCTCGCCTTCATCCACAACGTGACGCCGATGGGAGGCCGGACGATGGCCTCCGAAAACATCGTGCGGCCGCTGTTCGCCGACGCCGAGGCCCGGCAGCGATACGATGCCGCCGTCGCCGACCTCGCCGCCCGCCGCCGCGCGGCCCAGCTGGCGGTGACCGCGATCGAGGAGCGGTTTCGGACGGCCTGGGAGGCGGAGACGGACACGACGGTCGTGGGCGGCGATCTCGACGAGCTCGAGTTTCGCTTCTACCGCGACGCCTGGAAGGCGCTGCCGGCGTTCGACGAGCTCAAGCCTGAGGACACGGGGCTCGTGCCGGGCAACCTCTTCGACATCGCCGTGGCCCCGTCGCTGCGGCCCGACAACTTCGGCTACGTGTTCGCCGGCTTCCTCAAGGTGCCGGCAGACGGCGACTACACCTTCTCGCTCGACTCCGACGACGGCTCGCGACTCACGGTCGATGGCCGCGTGGTGCTGCTCTACGACGGCATCCACGGTGAAGGCCATCCGCAGACAGCCACGGTCCACCTCCCGTCCGGCCGGCTGCCGATCAGGCTCGACTACTTCCAGGGGATCTACGGCAAGGGGCTGACGGTGTCGTGGTCGGGCCCGGGGTTTGCATCGCGGCGACTCTCGGCGCTTCCGAAGGGCAAGGGAAAGGGTGCGAAGCCGGCGGGCGACCTGGCCGCGGCGATCCGAGCCGACGGCGGCCGGATCCTCGGTGCCGACGGCCTGCGGGACTACGACGCGAAGAAGAAGGCGCTCGAGAAGCTCACCAAGGAGGATGTGCCCGTCGACCGGGCGCTCGTCGTGACGGAGCACGGCCCCAAGGCCCCAGACACGTTCGTGCTGTTCCGCGGCAACCCGCGGGCTGACACGACGCCAGACCGCCGCGTGGAGCCGGCGTTTCCGGCCGTATTCAAGCTGCCCGCGCCCGAGATCACGCCGGCACCGGACGGCCGGTCGAGCGGCCGCCGCACGGCGCTGGCCCGCTGGATCGCGTCGGCGCAGAACCCGCTCACCGCCCGGGTGCTCGTGAACCGCGTCTGGCAGCATCATTTCGGCCGGGGGCTCGTCCGCAGCGCGAGCAACTTCGGCCTCGCCGGCGATCCGCCGACGCATCCGGAGCTGCTCGACTGGCTGGCGAGCGACCTCGTGGCCGGGGGCTGGCGGCTCAAGCGGCTGCACAAGGCGATCCTGATGTCGGAGGCCTGGCGGGCCTCGAGCGCCGGCGTGCCCGCGGCCCTCTCGAGCGATCCCCTCAACGACTCCTTCTGGCGGTTCGACATGCGGCGGCTGGCCGCCGAGGAGCTCCGCGACTCGATCCACGTGACGAGCGGCGAGTTCAATCCGACGATGTTCGGTCCGGGCGTGTTTCCCGAGATTCCGAAGGCGGTGATGGCGGGCCAATCGGTGCCGGGGAAGGGCTGGGGTGCCTCGCCGCCCGAGGAGCAGGCCCGCCGCAGCATCTACGCCCACGTGAAGCGGTCGCTGATCACGCCGATCCTCGCCGACTTCGACGTGGCCGACACCGACACCCCCTGCCCGGTGCGGTTCATGACCACGCAGCCGACGCAGGCGCTGGGGATGATGAACGGCGACTTCCTCCAGCGGCAGGCCCGGGTGTTTGCCGCGCGGGTCCGCCGCGAGGCTGGGGCCGGCCAGCAGGCTCCGGCGCCGGCGGTCGACGACGACACCGCCTCCCTCGTCCGCCGGGCTCTCGAGATCGCGCTCGTCCGACAAGCCACCGACGACGAGGTGGCGCTGGGCGTGGGGCTCGTCGATCGCCTCGAGGATCTCGACGGCGTGGGCCCTGGCCGCGCCTTCGAACTCTACTGCCTGATGGTCCTGAACCTCAACGAGTTCTGCTACCTCGACTGACTCGAACCGGAAACCCCCGCCATGACCAGCCAGTCCAGCCAGTCCAGCCAGCCGCAGGGCCAGTTCTGCCGCCGCACCCGCCGCGAGTTCTTCTGGGAGGCGGGGGCCTCGTTCACCGGCCTCGCCCTCGCCGGGCTGCTCGACCCGGGGTTTCTCGCGCGGCAGACCCGTGCCGCCGACGGCACGCCGTTTCGCAATCCGCTGGCCGCCAAGCCACCGATGTTCGCCCCGAAGGCGAAGAGCGTGATCTTTCTGTTCATGTACGGCGGCCCGAGCCACGTCGACACCTTCGACTACAAGCCCGCGCTCTATCCGCTCGACGGCAAGACGATTCCGGTGAAGACGAAGGGCCGCGGCGGGGAGCGGAGCGAGGGCCGCGTGGTCGGGCCCAAGTGGAACTTCAAGCAGTACGGCGAGTGCGGCAAGTGGGTGAGCGACCTATTCCCCAACATGGCCCGCCACGTCGACGACCTCGCGTTCATCCACTCGATGACGGCCGACTCGCAGATCCACGGCTCGGCGATGCTGCAGATGAACTCCGGCAAGATCCAGTCGGGGGCGCCCTGCCTTGGCTCATGGGTCAACTACGGCCTCGGCAGCGAGAACGAGAATCTCCCCGGCTTCGTGGTGATGCTCGATCCATCCGGCGGGCCAATCTCGGGGGCGAAGAACTGGTCGAGCGGCTTCATGCCGGCCACGTATCAGGGCACGCTGCTGCGGAGCAAGGGGGCCCCGATCCTCGATCTCGCGCCGCCCGACGACATGCCCCTCGAGGCCCAGCGGCAGCTGCTCGACGCCCTCCGCGACTCCAACACCGCCCACCTCCTTTCGCGGGGCGACAACACCGAGCTCGCCGCGCGGATCGCCTCCTACGAGCTCGCCTGGAAGATGCAGGAGCACGCCCCGGAGGCGGTCGATCTGGCGAGCGAGACCGAGGAGACCAAGCGGCTCTACGGCCTCGACAATCCGCGGACGGCCGACTTCGGCCGCCGCTGCCTGCTGGCCCGCCGGCTCGTGGAGCGGGGCGTGCGGTTCGTGCAGCTCTACTCCGGCGGCGCCCACAACGACGACAACTGGGACGCCCACGGGGACCTCGTGAAGAACCATGAGTTTCACGCCGGCAACACCGATCTTCCGGTGGCGGGCCTGCTCGCCGACCTGAAGCGGTCGGGGCTGCTCGATTCCACACTCGTGATCTGGGGGGGCGAGTTCGGCCGCCAGCCGACCGCGGAATACGCCGAGGGCACGGGCCGCGACCACAACTCCTACGGGTTCACGATGTGGATGGCCGGCGGCGGCATCAAGGGGGGCGTGAGCGTGGGCGAGACCGACGAGCTCGGCGC
>JBJTRH010000434.1:0-40790 GCA_046076065.1 Planctomycetaceae bacterium
CTCATGTACCTGTATCCGATCTTCTTCACCGACCGGCTGATCGAAAAGATCGCCACGAGCCCGAAGATCGTGCCCTACCTCGACATGCCGCTTCAGCACGCGAGCGACGCCGTGCTCAAGCGGATGCAGCGGCGGGTCAACCGGCCCGCCACGGAGGAACTGCTCGCCAAGCTCCGCGAACGGATCCCCGACCTCGTGCTCCGCACCACGTTCATCACCGGGTTTCCCGGAGAGACCCGCGGGCAGTTCCTCGAGATGGTCGACTTCGTCCGCCGCTGGCGGTTCGAGCGAGTGGGCGTGTTCACCTATTCGCTCGAGCCCGACACGCCGGCCGCGCGGCTCGACGGCCATCTGCCCGAGGAGGAGAAGGCGGCCCGCCGCGACGAACTGATGCTCGTGCAGCAGGGGATCGCCCACGACCATGCCCGTCGTCAGGTGGGCCGGGTGCTCGATGTGATCGTGGACGGCCCCAGCGGCGAGCGGGACGACGTCTGGCTGGCCCGCACGATGGCCGACGCTCCCGACATCGACTGCCTGGTGTACCTCACGGCTCCGGGAACCTCGCCGGCGGAGCCGCTCACCGGCCGCATCCTGCCGGTGGAGGTGGTGGCGGCGAGCGGCTACGACCTGGCGGCCGTGCCGGCGGAGGCCTGACGGTGGCGACCGACCGGATCCTAACCGTGCCGAACCTGCTCTCGGCGATCCGGCTCGTGCTGGCGATCGTGTTCTTCGTGGCGGCGGAGCAGGGATGGCCGGTGGCCGCGTTCTGGCTGTTCGTGGTGGCCGCCTCGACCGACTGGATGGACGGCTGGTATGCGCGGCGGTTCGGGCAGGTGAGCCGGCTGGGCCGGATCTTCGACCCGCTCGTCGACAAGGTGATCGTGTGCGGCGCCTACGTCGTGCTCGCCGCCGCCGGCACCGCGATCGCGCCGTGGATGGCCGTGGTGGTCGTCGTGCGGGAACTGATGGTGACGGCGATCCGCGCCGAGATGGAAAAGACCGGCCACGACTTCTCGGCCGCATGGTCGGGCAAGATCAAGATGGTGCTGCAGTGCCTGGCCGTGGCCCTCGTGCTGGCCGACCGCGCCTGGCCGGGGCTCTCCGCGGGCGGGCTCGGGGTGGGGCAGGCCGCCGCGTGGGCCTCCTGGGCGGCGGTCGCCGCCACGATCTGGTCCGGCCTCGAATACGTCGTCGCCGCCCGGCCGCTGGTGCGGCCGTGACGTCCGGTGCCGAGCCGGGCATCGAAGCAGCGTGGCCCGTCGTGCTGGTGTTCGTCGGCTCGCTCACTGCGTTTGTCCGCGCGGCCACGCTCGTCGCGGGCCGGCTGCGACGGGGCGAGCCTCTCGTCGCCGAGCGACCGCATGCCCCCGTCCCCTGGGAACTCGGCGACGTGGTGATCGTGGTGGCGATCTATCTCTATGGTGCCCTGCTGCTCGAGTCGCTGACACCGAAGCCGATCACGCTGTTCGACCGGCTGGTGAACGGCGGCACGCTTTCGCTGGCGGCGATGCTGGCCGCGATCGCCTGGCTCTCGGCCCGCGGCGCCGACGCCGCTGCGCTCGGCTTCCGGTCGCCGGGGGTCGGCGAGGTGATCCGGCTGGCGGCCGGCGGCGTGGCACTGGTGCAGTTGCCCCTCCTGCTCGTCGCGGCAGCGCTCAATGCGCTCGTGCCCTACGAGCATCCGATCCTGGAATATCTCGACAAGGCCCGTGGGCCGGCGGCCGCCGCGGTGGTGGTCGTCTCGGCGGTCGTGATCGCGCCGATCGCGGAGGAGTTTTTCTTCCGGCGGGTGCTGCAGGGCTGGCTCGAGAAGCGGTGTGCGGGGCACCCGTGGGCGGCGGTGCTGATCGCATCGGCCATCTTCGCGGCGGCGCACCGCGAGCAGGGGCTCGCCTTCGTGCCGCTGTTCCCGCTGGCGATCGTGCTCGGGGCGATCACCGAGCGGACGGGCTCCATTCTGCCCGCCGTGCTTCTCCACGCCCTGTTCAACGCCGTCAGCGTGTTCCTGATGCTGGCCCGCCCTGGGCCTGTTCCCGGGCCTGCCGGCTGACCCTGCCGCCCGGGAAGGCCAGGATTCAGGCTCCACGCCGCGGCAAACCGATCTGGCCCGCAGGGCCCGGGTTCGCGACACTTCGGCCCCGAATCCCCCGCCGTCCGCCGGATGCCCGCACCCGTGCGTTCCCGATCGCTCGCCACCCGCTGCCTCGACCGACTCGTCTACGCCGCCGTCCGCGTGGCCATCTGCGTGGTGCAGTCGCTGCCCCGGAACGTGTGCGAGCGGTGGGCCCGCGGGCTTTCGGGGCTGCTGGCGAATCGCCTGCGAATTCGTCGGGCGGTCGTTCGAGAGAACCTGCACACCGCCTTTCCCTCCCTTGCCCCCGACGAGCGCCGACAAACCGCCCAGCAGATGTGGGAGCACCTGCTGCTGATGGTCGTGGAGATCGCCCACGCGAATCGCGTGATCCACAAGACCACGTGGCGGAAGCACCTGCGGATTCACGACATGGAGCGGCTCCTCCGCCACCTCTGGCTCGATCGTCCGAAGGTGGTGCTCTCCGGCCACTACGGCAACTTCGAACTGGCGGCGTATCTCTTCGGACTGTTCGGGGTGCGGATCTTCTCCGTGGCCCGCGAGCTCGACAACCCGCTGCTCGATCGCTTCGTGACCGAGTTTCGTGAGTCGCGGGGGCAGCGGATCCTGCCCAAGAAGGGGAGCGCGCCCGACGTGGCGCAGGTGCTCGACGAAAACGGTGCGATCGGCCTGCTCGGCGATCAGGCGGCCGGCCCGAAGGGCTGCTGGGTGGAGTTTTTCGGTCGGCCGGCGAGCGTGCACAAGGCGATCGGCGTGTTCGCCCTGTCGGCGTCGGCCCCGGTGCTGGTCTGCTCGGCGACACGGCGCCGTGGGCTGTTCGACTACGATCTCCGGCTCGAGGGCGTGGCCGATCCGGCCGCCGGCAGCGCGGAGACCGAAACCCTCACGTCGCTGTCGCAGTGGTACACCTCGCTGCTGGAAGCGGCGATTCGCCGGGAGCCGGCGCAGTACTGGTGGGTGCATCGCCGATGGCGGGGATCGCCGCGAAAGGCTAAAAAGGCGAAGTCCCGCCCGGCCGCGTGACGGTGCCGACGAGGCCTGCAGTCCTCGCCGCCGTCGCCTGCCGCCCGCCCGAGTGAGCCGCTGACATGCCCGATTGGATCCCGGTCGCCGCCACCGCGGACTGTCCGCCCGGAAGCAGCATCGAGCGGGTGGCGGGCGGTCGCATGGTGGCCATCGCCAACGTCGACGGCACGTTCCACGCCATCGACGGCCTCTGCCCGCACCAGGGCGGTCCGCTCGGCACCGGCGAACTCTGCGGCACGACGCTCACGTGCCCGTGGCATGGGTGGCAGTTCGACGTGATCACGGGACGGCATCGCGTGTCGGCGACCGTCCGCCAGGTCGTGCACGAGATCCGGGAGCGGAGCGGAACGATCGAGGTGCGCCTCGCGGCCGGCGGGTTTGCGGCGGAGACCGGTCCGTCATGATCGAGTACCGCAGCTTCAGGAACGACGATCCCCCGCGGCTCGCCGATGTCTGGCGGGCCGCCGATCTCGGGCCCTGTGGATTCCAGCTGATGACGGCGGCGTGGCTCGAGGCGTGTGTCTTTTCCAAGCCCTACTTCGATCGCGAGGGGCTCGTGGTCGCGGTCGACGGCGAGCGGATGCTCGGCTTCGCCCATGCGGGATTCGGACCCAATCCCGAGCACACCGCGATCTCGACGGCCAGCGGCACCACGATGCTCGTGGTGGTGGCGGCCCACGATCATCAGGAGGAGATCGGTGCGGCGCTGCTGGCGCGGACCGAGGACTATCTCGCTCGCCGCGGTGCCGTCACCATCATGGGCGGCGGATCGCCCGGCCTCGGCGGCTTCTATCTCGGCCTCTATGGCGGGGCCGCCCTGCCGGGCATCCTCGATTCCTCGCCGGCGATGCAGGGGGTGTTTCGGCGGGCCGGGTATCTCGAGGCCGATCGGATCGCGGTGATGCGGCGGCCGCTCGCGGGCTTCCGGCCGCCGGTGGGGCGGGCCCAGCTCGCCATCCGCCGCTCCACCCAGATGCGGGTGATCGACGAGCCCGCCCGGCGCGACTGGTGGGAGGCCGCGACCACCACCGGCATCTCGCTGCGCCGCTACGAGCTCCGCGACGAGGCCGCCGCGCCGCTCGGGTCGGCAACGTTCTGGGACATCGAGCCCCTCGCCACCGCGTGGGGCTTTCCGGCCGCCGGGCTGTTTGGCGTGACCGTGGACGGCACGCGACGGCGGCAGGGACTGGCGAGCCATCTGATCGCCGAGGCGCTGCACGATCTGGCGCAGGAAGGCGTGGCCCTGTGCGAGACGCACGTCTCGGAGGCCACCGAGGCCGCGATCAAGCTGTTCTTCAAGCTGGGCTTCGAGGCTACCGCCCACGGCACGCTGTTCCGCAAGCCGTGACCTGAACCCGCCGTCGGGTCAGTGGTCGGTGGGCAACGCCGCGGCTGCGGCCACGTGCCGCTTGAGCTCTTCGGCGGCATCGATGCCACCGGGCAGCTGGTGCCGCATCCGCGCCGAGAGCGGCGGGGTGGCAGGATCACGGCGAACATCGGCGAGGTAATCCTGGAGGAGCGCCTTCCGCTCGGGTGTGGTGCGGAGGAGCCAGTGGACCCAGCACCACGCCTCGGCGTAATGGTCCTGGGTGAGGTCGCCGGCGGCGACGATCGCCTCGAGACGCTCCACGTCGGGCCGCCACGTGCCCTCGAGCATCCGTCCGGCGAGATGGGCCGCATGGCCGCGGTGCAGGCCGCGGTCGGTCCGCGGCGTCTCGAAAAACTCGGCGATCCCCTCGTCGAGCCAGAGCGGCACGGCCGGAACCACCGCGTGCACGTAGCCGTGCGTCGTCTCGTGCCGCAGGTCCTCGGCGATCCGATCCTGCCAGGCCGCGAACACGGAGAGCGTGGTGTCGGTCTCCACGAAGAATGCCCGCCGGGCGGGGAATCCCGGGTATCGGGCGGCGACGAATGCGTCGTAGCGGTCGGGCGTGTCGAAGAGGTAGAGGTGCACCGGTTCGTCGGACACGGGCAGGTCGAGTTCCTGACTCACGTCGGTGCGGAGGCCGTCGAGCTCCCGCACCAGCCGGTGCTGGCCGGCGAGCGGGAAGTCGGCATGGATCACGAGCTGCCCGGCCGTCACTTCGGAGGCCCTGGGCAGGTAGGCGTCGACGGGAAAACCCAGCGATCCGACCAGCGGTGTGAGCGTCGCCGACGTCAGGCTCGACCGCAGCGCCAGGGGCGCACAGCCCGCCACCACCGCGAGCAGCGGTGCCGCGACCGCCCACGGCGATGCCAGCCTGATCATGGCGGAGGAATACGGATGCGGCGGCGGGGCGTCAATCTCAGCAGGATGCGGCGACGCCCAGGAGGATCCCCGAGAGCGCCTCCATCGACACCGGACGGCCGAGCACGGCGGCGGCTCCGGCGGCGAGGGCCGCCCGCGTGGTGTCGGCCCGCGGAAACGACTCGAGCAGGATGACTGCGCGGCCTGGGCGGTGTGCGGCAAGGAGCGACGTCCAGGTGAGGTCGGCCGCGGTGATCGAGGCGACGTCCCAGACCACCACGTCGGCCGAGTCATCGAGTGGCGGACGTCCCTTGCATCGGGCACGGATGGGATGGCCGATCGCCGTCACGAACTCTGCAAGCCCCTCCAGGTCGATCGCCCGCGAGGCGGCCACCGAGACCGCGACGCCGGCCGGGCTGTCGGACCGACGGTCGGGAAGCCGCGACGCAAACTCGAGCAGCCGCTCGTCGCGGCGGGCCGTGGTGGGCTGGCCGAGCCCTCCTGCCAGGCCCCGGCGGCGATCATGCAGCCACCGCGTGAGCCGTCCGGAGAGCTCGTTCCAGGGAATCTCTTCCAGCCCCGGGAGCACCGGGCCGCTTCGCCGCCGGCCCTCCACCAGCGTGGTGGCGATCGACACCAGGGGCGCAAGCGGCCAGCGGCGGGACAACGCGACGCAGCCGTCGAGCGTCCACGACAGCGGCGTCGGCGACGCGAGCAGCATCACCGCGGGGCACTGCTCGCTGAATGCGGGAATGGTTGACGCGAGGGCGTCGTCGAGCGTGGCCACGGCGTGCACCTCGGCCACCCGCGTCGCGGTCGCCCACGCGATCGAGAGTTCATCGTGCTCGCGGTCCCCCACCCAGAGCACCGCGGCGGACGGCTCGGCGCTGGTCGCGGCGGTGCTGGCGGTCACCGGCATGTGGCCGACAGTAGTCCGGATGACCGGAATGAGGCAAGACGGGGTGTCTGGGGGCTCGGCGAAAGGGCCGATCACCAGCACATCGAGACGACCTTGACCCGTTTTCACCCCTGTCGACAATCCGTCGCCGGCGTCGTCCATGGATGGACGTGCCGACGATCTCGGCGGGCTCGCCACGGCGGCCCGCGACCAGGCAGGGAGGCCGGCGATGCGACATGGGAATCACGGACGGGGTGGTGCGCGGCGTGATGGCGGAGGAATCCGCCTGTCGACGGTGCTGCCGGAGGCGACGTTCATCGCCTGCGACGACATCGTGGTGACGCGGTGCACCGACGTGGCCGGCTGCTGCCGGCCCGGCGACACGTTCGTGGCCAGGATGACGCCCCGCGGGGACGGCCACGACGAGGTGGCGACGGCCATCGCCCGCGGCGCGTCGGCGGTGGTGGCCGACCGCATGGTCGTGACGGATGGCCTGCCGCTGTGCCTCGTGCGCGACTCGTCCGCGGCGCAGGGCCGGATCGCCCAGGCGCTGGCCGGGAATCCTTCCCGCGAACTGCGGCTGATCACGGTCGCGGGCACGAGCGGCAAGACGACCACGGCCTGGCTGGCCGCCGCGGTGCTCTCCGAGGCGGGCCACCGGGTGGGCGTGCTCACCGACCTGGGATGCCTGGGCCCCGACGACACGGAGCCGACCGCCGCCGACCTTTCCTCGGCGGCGGTGCTGGCGGGCTGGCTCGCTCGGCTCGCCTCCGCGGGGTGTTCCCACGCGATCCTCGAGGCCTCGAGCCAGGCGCTCGCAGTCCAGGCCCTGGCAGGCGTCGTGAGCGACACGGTGGTGGTGACCAATACCGCCGCGGCGCATCTCGACGCCCACGGCACCGCGGCGTCGTACCGGCGGATTCTCGGCCGTGCGGCCGCCACGCTCGGGGAGGCGGGGTGCCTCGTGTCGGGGGCGGGGCCCGGAGCGACGCAACGGCTCCGCCGCGTCTGCCCAGACGCGACCGTGATCCGCGCCGGGCTCGACGCGGCGTGCGGGGTGCGGGCGATCGCCGTCGAGCGGAGCCTCGCCGGGCGGACATTCCTCATGTCCGCGGGCGGCCAGCTGGTGCCGATGACGGCCGACACGCCGACGGTCGGGTTCGTGCGGGATGCCGCGCTCGCCGCGGCGATCGGGATGCGCTACGGCATGTCGCTGGAGCTGATCGGCCGCGGCATCGAGGCCGCGGGCAGCGTGCCCGGCCGCGTGGAGCGGATCGACCGGGGGCAGGACGCGGCCGTGTTCGTCGACTCGCCGTCGTCGATGCACGCCGTGGCCGCCACGCTCGCGAGCCTCCGGCGGCTGACGGCCGGCCGGCTCGTCGTGGTCGCGGAGCGGAAGGCCGCGATGTCGCTGGCGGGCAGGAACTTCGCAGGCCGTCTCGGCCGCTGGGCCGACGACACGCTCGTGGTGCCGGCGAGCATCGCGTCGGAGGATGCGCGATCGACCGATCTGGCCGCCTACGCCCGGCTCGACCGGCTGCTCAGCTCGCTGCAACGCGGCGACTGTGCCGTGGTGATCGGATCGGCGGGGCTCCGCGGCGGCAGCGGCCCCCGCGGTGGAATGCTCGCGCTGGTGGTGGACGGCTGGCTGCAGCTGGCACACCCGGCGGAGCCTCCCTTCGCCGGCCGCCGGGCCGCCTGACGGGAACGGGCCACCGCCATGGACGTTCGCGGCCTGCCTGAGGCACAATCTGCGGCACCCCGCAGGTGTGGGTCCGAGGACATGCCCCGATGAACGACCGCCCCCGATCGAACGCCGCCGACCAGTCTCGGGCCGCCACGCCCTTCGATGACCTCGGCGTCGCCGTGTCCGGCCACGAACCGCTGGCCCACCACACGTGGCTCGGCATCGGCGGGGCGGCGGAGTGGTTCTGCGAGCCGGTTGACGTGGAGGCCCTCGGCCGGGTGGTCGGGCGGTGCCGCGACCGCGGGATCCCCGTTCGCGTCGTGGGCGGCGGCTCCAACGTGCTCGTGCCGGCCGGCGGCTATCCGGGAATGGTCGTGCGGCTCTCCGCGCCGGCGTTCTGCAGCATCGACGTGCAGCGACCGACCATCCACGCGGGCGCGGGGGCGAAGCTCGTGCACGTGGTGTCGGCCGCCGTGCAGGCCGGCCTCGGTGGCATCGAGATGCTGGTCGACGTGCCCGGCACCGTCGGGGGCGCGCTCGTCGGCAACGCGGGCGGCCACGGCGGCGACATCGGCGAGCGGGTCCACGACGTGACCGTGATGCTCCCCGACGGGTCCGTCGAGACGCGGGATCGCTCGCGGCTCGCGTTCGAGTCGCGGTGGAGCAACCTCGACGACTGCGTGATCATCGGCTGCCGCCTCGCCCTCGACGAGGAGGACGCCTCGCTGCTCACGAAGCGGATGCAGAAGCAGTGGATCGTGGGCCGCTCGGCACAGCCGGTCGGCACGCGGTCGGTGGCGATGATGTTCAAGGATCCCGTCGGGGGCAACGCGGAGGCGCTCGTGGTGCAGGCCGGCGCCCGCGAACTCCGCGTCGGCGACGCCTCGATCTACCCGGCGCATGCCAACTACGTGATTGCCGGACCGCATTGCGGCAGCGACGATGTGCGGACGCTCGTGGAGCTCGTCCGCTCCCGGGTGCGGGAGAAGCTCGGCGTGGAGCTCACGCCGCAGATCGAGGTCTGGTAGGCCCCGTCCCGCATGTCCGCCCCCCAGCGCCGCCGCGACCAGCCTCCTCCGGAGCCGCCGCCCAACGCCCTGGCGGCGTTTCTCGACGAGCACCGGGCGGGGCTCGCAACGCTCGTGGTGCTGGCGGCGGCTGTCGGCCTCGGATGGACGGCCTGGTCACGGCTGGGGGATCGCGTCCGCGGAGCGGCCGACCTCGTGCTGGTGCCGGAGGCGGTGACGCTCGAGGGCGTCGCCCCTTGGATTCGCGGCGACCTCAAGATGGAGGCGCTCCGCGACGCGAGTCTCGCCGAAGGCCTGCCGCTCGACGACCCGGAACTCGTGCGGCGTCTCGCGCGGGCCTTCGACATGCATCCCTGGGTTCGCGAGGTGGTCGGGGTCGAGGTCCGACACCCGGCGGCGGCCGTGATCCAGGTCCGCTGCCGAGAGCCGGTGGCGATGGTGGCGGTGCCGGGCGGCCTGCTGGCCGTGGACGCCGACGGCGTGGTGCTGCCGAGCGAAGACTTTTCTGCCGAGTCGGCCGCGACGTATCCGAAGGTGTCGGGCATCGCCACCGGCCCCCGGGGAGCGGTGGGATTTCCGTGGGGTGACCCGCTCGTCGAACAGGCGGCGGCGCTTGCCGCGGCTCTCGGCCCCGACTGGGCGCGGCTCGGCCTCGTCGAGTGCCGCCCGGTGGCGGGACGGCAGCCGACGGCATGGGAACTGGTGTCGGACAAGGGGCGGACGATCGTGTTCGGGTCGGCGCCGGGGCAGGAGCAGTCCGGCGAGCCGACGGCCGCCGCGAAGATCGGTCGGCTCCGGCGGGCGCCGCCGGACGGAGATCAGATCGACCTGACGACACCCGCGAAGGACGACCCTGCGGTCGTGCCCGCGGCATGAGCGACTCCGGAGCGAAGGCCGGCACGATGAGGCTCGAGCGGACGGCATCGATGCTCTGCGTGGTCGACGTGCAGGAGCGGCTCGTGCCCGCGATGGCCGACGGCGACGCGATCGTGGCCCGTTGCCGGCGGCTGGCGGACGGAGCCCGGCTGCTCGGGGTGCCCACGCTGGTGACGGAGCAGTATCGAAAGGGCCTCGGGCCCACGGTGCCGTTGCTGGCCGACCTGCTGCCGCCGCCGCTCGAGAAGCTGTCGTTCAGCTGCTGCGGGGGCGAGGGGTTCATGGCGGCGATCCCACCGGCCGCACGGCAGGTCGTGCTCTGCGGCCTGGAGACGCACGTGTGCGTCGCGCAGACGGCCCTCGATCTGCTTGCCGAGGGCTATGCCGTGTTCCTGGCGGTCGACGCGATCACGTCACGGCATCCGGTCGACCGCGACGTGGCCCTGCGACGGCTGGAGGCGGCGGGTGCCGTGCCAACGACGTCGGAGGCGATCCTCTTCGAGTGGTGCCGCACGGCCGCGCATCCCGCGTTTCAGGCCGTGCGGAAGCTCGTGCTTTGAGGCCGGCTCTCGGGGCGCTGGCAGCCCCTTGCTGAACTCTGTTCGAGATCGTCAGGCACTCTCGTGGCTGCGGAGGTGCTGCACGGCGGCGGTGTGGGCGGGGCCGCGGGCGATGAACCGTAGCGTCCGCGCCGTCGGGGAGTCGATCGCGATCACCACGTCGAGCCGGTCGGCGGGGAGGGCGTCGGCGATCCGCTCTGGCCACTCGACGAATGCCCAGTTCGCACGGGCCAGCGCGTCTTCCCAGCCGATCTCGTGCAGCGCGTCGGAACCCGTCAGCCGGTACATGTCGGCGTGCAGCAGGCCGCCTGCGGGCCCGGTATGCTCGTGAACCAGGCCGAACGTTGGGCTGATCACCTCGGCCGGATCGATCCCGGCCGCGGCGGCCACCGCCTTCACGAGGGTGGTCTTGCCCGCGCCCAGGTCGCCGTGCAGGGCCACGAACGCCGGACGCGGGAGAACGGCCACGAGCCTGCGGGCCAGCGGCGCGAGGGCGGCCTCGTCGGCCACGCGGATCGCCGCCTCGGTGCCGGACGCCGCCGGGTGCAGGGGTTCACCCATCGAAAGCATGCTCGTATCCCCGCGGGATGAGCGAGGAAATCGTCCCGTCGGCCATCCGCCCCGTGAGCCCGCTGCCTGCGACCACCGCGCCGATGAGCGTGAACGGCGTGCCCGTCAGGCCCACGCCCTCGGCCACCAGCCGATGAGCCTCCGCGGCGGGCAACGCCAGAAGCAGCTCGAAGTCCTCGCCGTCGCCGAGCGCGTGGTCGAGCGGGCTCAGGCCGTCGCCCGGCTCGGCGGCCATCCGCACCGCGTCGGCATGAATCGGCACCGCGGCGAGGTCGACCACGGCTGCGGTCCCGCTGGCCTCCATCATCCTCGCCAGATCGAGCGTCAGGCCGTCGCTGACGTCGATGGCGGCGTGAACCTCGAAGCGATCCGCGAGGGCCAGCGCTTCCCGGCAGCGCGGCGCGACGGCAAGATGCCGGCCGAGCAGGCTGCCGCCACACGCCCCGCTGACGACGAGCAGATCTCCGACCCGGGCCCCGTCGCGTCGCCAGGCGCGGCCCGGCAGCACGCTCCCGATCGCCGTGATCGAGATCACGAGCGGACCATCCCAGGCGTTGGTGTCGCCGCCGGCCAGCACCACGCCGTGCGCGGCGGCGAGCGGGAGGAACCCGTCGAGCAACCCCGCCCCGATCGTGTCGCCCCCATGCCGCGGCAGCGCGACGGAGACCAGCGCCGCCTCCGGCCGGGCCGCCATGGCGGCCAGATCGCTCAGGTTCACGGCCAGCGCCTTGTGCCCGACCTCCCGAGCCGTGCACTCGGGGCCGAGCAGGAAGTCGGTGCCCTCCATCAGCATGTCGACCGTGACCACCGTCCGCCGTCCTGCTGGCGGCCGCAGCACGGCGGCGTCGTCGCCCGGCGGCACCTCGAGCCGAGGGTCGGCTGGCAGGCGGGCGAGCAGGCGGGACACGAACGAGCGTTCCATGCCACCAGTATCGCCGATCGTGCTTCCACCGCCATGACGGCAGCGGCTCAGCGGCGGACCGTGTCCGACACGATGTGCCCGAACAGCGTCTCCCGGCCCCGGAGAACGTAGAACTTGATCGGATTGAGGTGCTCCTCGACCGCCTTGTCGAGGATGTACGAGATGTTCTCGGCCGCGATCGTCTCCCAGACGTGGAGCCCCACGAGGATGTCCCCCTCGCGGATCCCCTGTTCGGCGGCCGGGCCACCGTCGCGAACGGCCGTGACCATCATGCCGCCCCGGTAGCGGGCCTGCTGCTTCTGGACCTTGGCGGCGGCGACAGGCTGCAACTTCAGGCCGATCTCAGCCCAGCATCGGTCGTCGAGGGACTCGACATCCCTCCGCACCTCGGCGAGCGGCAGATCGACCCGCTCCTCGGCTCCCGCACGAACCATCGTCACGGGCACCATGTCGCCGGCGCGGTGCCCGAGCAGCGCCCGCTCGACGTCGAGCTGGCGGGCCACGCTCACGTCGCCGATGCGGGTGATTCGGTCGCCCGCCCGGACTCCGGCAACCTCCGCCGGGCTCCGGCGATGCACGGCCTCGACCACGTTGCCTCGCACCACGAGCCCGTGCCAGGTCTGCTCGAGCCGCTCCACCGACATCAGCCGCGAGACGACGTCGAGCACGCGATCGATTGGGATCGCAAATCCGATCCCCTGGGCGCCAGCCCGCACGGCGACGTTGATGCCGATCACTTCGCCATTGATGTTGAGGAGCGGCCCGCCGCTGTTGCCCGGGTTGATGCTGGCGTCGGTCTGGATCAGGTCCTCGTATCGCTGCGTGCGGCTCACCTCCACGTTGCGGTGCAGGGCCGAGATGATGCCGCGGGTGACCGTGTGCTCATATCCGTACGCGTTGCCGAGCGCCAGAACCGTCTCGCCGATCATCAGGTCGCTCGAGGTCCCGATCGTGGCCACGGGCAGGCCGTCGTCGGCCACGATCTTGATGACGGCGAGATCCGTCCGCGGGTCGTGCGAGACGAGATCCGCCGCGACCGTCCTGCCCGAGGAGAGCGTGACCTCGATGCGCCGCACACCCTCGACGACGTGGAAGTTGGTGACCACGTAGCCGCGGGGATCGATGACGACGCCCGTGCCCATCCCATTGACGCGGCGAGACTCGCCCTCGCCCGCCTCGTCGCCGCCGACCACTTTCTGGCCGTGGATGTTCACGACCGAGTCGCGCTGCGACTCGATGGCCATCACGATCGCCGTCCGACGCGACTCGGCGGCGCCCGCCGACGTGGCGAGCAGGACGGCGACGACACCCAGGAGCCGCATCCACGCCGTGCTCGACCGCATGTCCATACGCCCCCGCGTTCCGGAACGGTGAACCTCCGGCTACCCGGCGAACGATGCACCTGCGGGGAAAATCGGCGGGTCGGCCACGTGCCGTGCATGCGGGGCCAAGCCGCCCGCACACCTTGCCAGCCCCGAGGGGCACGCCAGTCGCCGCACGGGCTGCGGGGACGAATGCGGGAAAAGCTCAAGTTTTCGGGCCGGTGTCGGGGGGCGGCCCGGGTTCGTCGTGGCCCCTGATCAGGAGGGGGATGGTCTGCAGGACCAGGAAGAGGCCGAGCACGACCAGCACGAGCAGCGGCCAGGCATCGATGATGCCGCCGAGGCCGCTCCAGCCGAACTCGCGGGCCACGCCGGCGGCGAGGGTGGCGACGATCACCACGACGAGCGCCACCATGATGAGGCCGCAGCCCAGCGATGCCATCGTGCCGCGGAAGGTGCCGAGGTCGGTGTACTCCTCGCGATGCAGGTCGATGGCGCGTCCGCGGGTGAGGCTGCGCGGCACCGTCTCGGCGAGTTCGATGGCCCGCGCGGCGTCGTGCCAGCCGGCCGGCGGCACGGCGTCGTCGGGAGGGAGCGGGGCTCGGCCCAGCGCCACGTCGAGGGCGTCGAGCATCGCCAGACCGCGGTCGAAGGCCGCGGACGGCTCGTTGTTCCACGTCCAGGGCACGGCGGCGCCGTCCGGGTCGACCACCACTACGCTGCCGCGAGCCGACTGGAGGCGAATGGAGAGTTCCGGAGCGTCGCCCGGCCCGACCTGCCACCGCGTTGGCAGTCCGCCGGCCGATGTCAGGCCGATCGCCAGCGATGGCCAGGCGGCATCCGCCCCGGCCGCGGCGAGCGTGGAGAGCCGCTCCGGATCGCCGACCACGGCCCGCACGATGTCGACGTCGCGGCAGAAGCACGCCAGCACCGACGCTCTCGAGCGGTCTGCGAGCCGTCGCTCCAGATGGATCGACTCGACGGGGCCCAGGTCGCCCACGCCGGCCGCCGCCGCTTCGATCGCGGTCCGCAGCCTCGCCACCAGCGGGTGCAGCCGGTCGGGCAGGACGGGCACGAGCACCGCCCCGGTGTCGCGGCGGATCATGTCGAGCTCATAGGCCCAGAGCATCGACAGTTCCAGCGGCTGCGAGAGCACGAGCGTCCGGCCCGCCTGGACCAGGGTTCGCACGGCCTCCGCCCGCCGGTCGTTCCAGTCATCGGAGCCCACAAGCACCACGTCCGCCGTCCGGGCGTCGAGCAGAGGCTCCCACGATTCGAGCCGCGGAACCGAGAGCGACTGACTCCAGCTGGGGCCCATGTCGTGGCCGGCGACGAGGACATCGCCCCGGCGGGCCGCGGCGGAGGCCACGGCGGCGATCGAGGCGTCACAGCCGAGCAGTCCGAAACGCAGCATGGCAGGGTATCGTGGGGGGGAGCCGGAACGGTCAGCCGGACGGGCCATGGTCGCTCGGCCGCGGCACCGGTATAGATGGTGCAGGATAGTCTCCCCGCCGCCGGTGCGGGAGCGCGGGCACGAAGAGCCGGAGCAGACGGATGCACGCCGAAGTGATCGCCATCGGCGACGAGCTGACGTCGGGCCAGCGGCTCGACACCAACAGCCGGTGGATGGCCGCGGAACTCGGCGTGCTCGGTGTGCCCGTCGGCTTTCACACGACCGTGCCCGACACGATGGAGGCCGGGATCGAGGCGTTTCGGCGGGCTGCCTCGCGGGCAGACCTCGTCGTGGTGACCGGCGGGCTCGGTCCGACGGCCGACGACCTCACCCGCGACGTGCTCGCCGCTGTCGCCGGGGTGCCCCTCGACCTCTCGGCCGACGCGCTCGCCACGGTGGAGTCGCGGTTCTCGCGCCGCGGCATGCCCATGCCGGAGTCGAACCGACGGCAGGCGCTCTTTCCGAGGGGGAGCCGCATCATCCCCAACCCGGAGGGCACCGCGCCCGGGATCGACGTCGACGTGCCGCGGCCGCAGGGGGGCGTGTGCCGGGTGTTCGCCCTGCCGGGCGTGCCGGCGGAGATGAAGCCGATGTGGAAGGCCAGCGTCGAGCCCGCCGTGCTGGCGATGCTGCCCGACCGGGCCACGATCGTGCAGCGGCGGATCAAGTGCTTCGGCGCGGGCGAGAGCGCGGTCGAGGCGATGCTGCCCGACATGATTCGCCGCGGCCGGGATCCGCTCGTGGGCATCACCGCGCACGAGGCCACGATCACGCTACGGATCGCGGCGCGGGGCCACGACGAGGCGGCATGCCTCGCGACCATGGCGCCGACCGAGGCCACCATCCGCGCGTGCCTCGGCACGATCGCCTACGGCGTCGAGGACGACGAGATCGAGGATGCGGTGCTCGCCGCGGTGGCGGCCCGCGGCCGGACGATCGCGTCGGCCGAGTCGGGCACCGCGGGCCGCGTGGCGGCATTGCTCGCCCAGGCCGACGGTCGCCGCGGCTCGGCGGGCGGCGTCTATCGCGGCGGGAGCGTGGTCACGGCCGGCCTCGGCGGCGTGGAGGCGGTCGCGGCGGACGTGCGAAGGCGGCATGCGGCCAGCGTGGGCCTCGCCGTGGGCGATGTCCGGCCCGCCGGCGACGGCCGCCGCGCGGTCGACGTGGCGATCGCCGACGACGAGGGAGTGAGCACGACCGAGCACGTGCTGGGCGGCGCGGCCGACCTCGCCCCGGTGCGGGCGGCGAAGACGGCGGTGAACCTCGTGCGGCTGCGAATGCTGGCCGGAGGTGCTCCGTGACCGCCGACCTGCGGGCCGCCAACCGTCGCACGCTCCTGCTCGCGACCGGCCTCGTGGTGCTCGTGGGGCTGATCGCGTGGCCGTCGTTCCTGGGCCGGATGCAGTATGCGAAGACCCGGGCGGAGCTTGCGGCGATCCGCGACGCGGCCGCGCGGGCCGAACTGCAGTCGGTCGGCAAGCTCTTCACCACGCTCGCGAGGATCATCGGTCCGACGGTCGTGAACGTCACCTCGAAGCGGCGGGTCGTGACGATCGCCGACGAGATCGCGGCGCTGCGGGGGCTCGCCACGCCGGGGGCCACCGACGAGCAGGTGGGATCGGGTGTGATCGTCGACGCGGCGGGCGTGATCGTGACGAACTACCACGTGGTGGCCAACTCCGACGAGATCGACGTCACCCTCGCCGACGGCCGCCGGTTCGCGGCCACGCTCGTGGGGGCCGATGCCGCGACCGATCTCGCCGTGCTGAGGGTCGACGCGGCGGACCTGCCCGCGGCCGCCTGGGGCGACAGCGATTCCGTCGAGGTCGGCGAGATGGCGTGGGCGATCGGCAACCCGTTCGGCCTCGATCGCACGTTGACCTATGGCATCGTGAGTGCGGTCGGCCGTCGCGGGGTGCTCGAGAGCCCGTACCAGGAGTTCCTCCAGACCGACGCGTCGATCAATCCCGGCAACTCGGGCGGGCCGCTCGTGGACGTGCACGGCCGGGTGATCGGCATCACCACAGCGATCGTGGGCCGCAACTACACCGGCATCGGCTTCGCGATCCCGAGCAATCTCGCTCGCGACGTGAGCCGGGCGATCCTCCAAGGGGGCACCGTGGAACGCGGCTACCTCGGCATGGCCCTGCAGGCCACACCTCCGTCAGTCACCGGCGTGCTCGTGATCAGCGTGGAGCCGGGTTCGCCGGCGGCCCTCGCCGACATTCGGCCCGGCGACCTGGTCGTGTCGTACGACGGCAAGCCGGTCGCCGAGCCGGCCGCACTCGTCCTGGAGACGACGCGGACGCCGGTCGGCGAGAAGGTGCAGCTGGGCGTGATTCGCGACGGCCGCGAGGAGCGGGTCGTCGTCCAGCTCGGCCGCCGGCCGCAATGAGGGGTTGACGCCGTGATCCCGAAACGCCGCACGCAGCTTCGTCGATGCGTGGCCGTTGCCGCGCTGGCAATCGCCCGGATGACGGCGGCCGCCGACGTCGACTTCGACCGCGACGTGCGGCCCCTGCTGGCGGTGCACTGCGTCGCGTGCCACGGCGGCGTGAAGAAGGCGGGGGGGCTCTCGTTTCTCGCGCGGGACGCCGCCGTCGTCGCGGGGGACTCCGGGGCGGAGGCGATCGTGCCGGGCGATCCGACCACGAGCGAGGTGGTCCGGCGGGTGACGAGCGCTGACGAGTCGGAGCGGATGCCGCCGCCTGAGCACGGGCGGCAGCTCACGCCCGCCGAGGTGGCCACGCTCCGCGCGTGGATCGAGGCCGGTGCGCCATGGAGGGCCCATTGGTCGTTCGACCCGCCCCGGGATCCGTCGCGGCCGGTCGTGCCGGATGCCTCCTGGCCCCGGGTGCCGCTCGACACGTTCGTGGCGGCGCGTCTCGCTGCCGAAGGGCTCGCGCCGGCACCAGCCGCAGGGCCTGCGGAGTGGCTGCGGCGGGTGTCGCTCGATCTCACCGGCCTGCCGCCGTCGCTCGAGGAGTTCGAGGGCTTCGTCGCCGACGGCGGGGGCGCGGCAGAGCCGCAGTCGGCTGCGGCCGCCCGCGAGCGGGTGGTCGACCGGCTGCTCGCCTCGCCGCGGTTCGGCGAGCGGTGGGCCTCGGTCTGGCTCGACCTGGCGCGGTATGCCGACACCTTCGGGTTCGAGAAGGACCCAACGCGCCCCATCTGGCCGTGGCGGGACTGGGTGATCCGAGCCTTCAACGACGACATGCCCTTCGACCGCTTCACGATCCGGCAGCTTGCCGGCGATCTGCTGCCGGAGGCGACGACCGACGACCTGCTGGCCACCGCCTTCCACCGCAACACGCAGACCAACACTGAAGGCGGCACCGACGACGAGGAGTATCGGGTGGCGGCGGTGATCGACCGCGTGAACACGACGTGGACGGCGTGGCAGGCGACGACCTTTGGCTGCGTGCAGTGCCACGACCATCCCTACGACCCGTTCGCCCACGACGACTACTACCGCTTTCTCGCCTACTTCGACGGCACGCGTGACTGCGATCTCAACGACGAGTTCCCCACGCTCCCCGTGCCCGCCGACAGGGCGGAGCGGGATCGCGTGGCGGACCTGCTGAGGCGGATCGACGGGCTTCGCGACCGCCAGCACGCGCGCGGGCTCGGCGTGGCCGCCGCGGCGCACGACTGGCAGCCGCTCGACGTGCTCTCCGCCACGACGACGGGCGGCACGCTCGCGATCGCCGGGCCCGGCAGGCTGGAGGCGGGGGGCACGCTTCCCATCGGCGTCCGCTACGACCTCGAGGTCCGGATTCCTCCGGGCACGACCGCCCTGCGCCTCACGATCGGCCTCGACGACGGTCGCTCGGTGGCCGCGCCTCCCCAGCGGGGTGCGGTGGCGTCGTTCGTCGAACTCACCCTCCCGCCGCCCGCCACGGAGGCCTCGACCGGGGATGCGAAACCGGAGCCGGTCCGGCTCGCGATCGCCGACGTGGTGCCCGACCTGATCGACGGCCCGTTCGATGCGCGGACGTCGCTCGAGAAGAACGCAGACGGATTCGGGGGGTATCCCGTGCTGGACCGCCCGCGGTGGTGCGTGTTCCTGCTCGACGACCCGGCGGCGGTGCCCGCGGACGGATGCGTGCGGCTCTCGATCACGCAGTCGGCGGCGGCGAACGTCGGCACGCAGGCCTGTCCGCTGCGGCACTTCCAGCTCTGCACGTCGAGCGACCCTCGGTGGCGGGAGATCGTCGAACTCGATACAGCCCGCGAGGAGCGACGCGACCTCCGCGAGGCGCGGGCCCGCCTTGCGAAGGCCGACGGTCCTCGGGTGCCGGTGATGCTCGATCAGCGGCCCGACGCCCGGCGGATCACGCATGTGTTCACCCGCGGCAATCGGCTCGAGCCGGGGTCGGCGGTCGCGCCGGCGGTCCCGGGGGCCGTGGCCGCCCCGGGCGAGATGCCGGCGGATCGGCTCGGCATGGCGCAGTGGCTCGTCGGCGATGCCAACCCGCTCACGGCCCGGGTGCTCGCCAACCGGCTCTGGGCCGAGCTGTTCGGTGCCGGGATCGTGGAGACGCTCGAAGACTTCGGATCCTCCGGGGCGAGGCCCACGCATCCGGACCTGCTCGACCACCTCGCCGTGCGGCTGGTTCGCGAGCACCGCTGGTCGGTCAAACGGTTCCTGAAGGACCTCGCCCTGTCGGCCACCTATGGCCAGACGGCCGCGGCGTCGGTCGACCTCACCGCCCGCGATCCTCGGAATCGGCTCCTGACGCGGGGGCCGCGGAGCCGTCTCACGGCGGAGATGGTGCGGGATCAGGCGCTCGCCTGGTCGGGCCGGCTTTCCGGCACGATGTTCGGTCCGCCGGTGTATCCGCCCCAGCCGGACGGGATCTGGAAGACGGTCTACAGCGGGGCCACGTGGAAGACCTCGCAAGGAGAGGACCGCTTCCGACGGTCGATCTACACGTTCGTGAAGCGGACGGCCGGGTATCCCGCCTGGCTCGCGTTCGACGCGCCGAGCCGGGACCTCTGCACGGCCCGCCGATTTCCGACGAACACGCCGCTCCAGCCGCTAGCCACCCTCAACGACCCGATGATGGTTGAACTGGCCGCGGGGTTCGCCGCGCGGATGGCCGCCGCCGGCACGACCCCACGGGAGCAGATCACCCACGGGTGCCGCGTCGTCACGCTGGCGCCACCCCCCGAGACCATGATCGCGCCACTGCTGGCCCTCCACGAGGCGGCTGAGACTGCCGCCGCCGGAACACCCGATGATCCAGCGGCCACGGACCGGGAGCCGCAGCACGTCGCCCCGCTTACGGTGGTGGCCATGGCGCTGCTGAACCTCGACATGGCGTTCGTGCGGTAGGGGATGCGCAGGAGAGCCAGCCATGAATCTCGTCGATCATCTCGCCATGGAGCGGGCGCAGGCCAACACGCGGCGGCAGTTCCTGGCGGGGGCGTCGGGGCTGCTGGGCGGCCTCTGGCTTGCCGCGGAGACGGCCCGGGCCGACGGCAGCTCGCTCGCGGTGGATCCGGCGCGGCCGCTGCTGCCCCGCGAGCCCCACTTCGCGCCCCGGGCCACGCGGGTGATCCATCTCCACATGGCGGGGGCGCCGAGCCAGCTCGAGCTCTTCGATCACAAGCCGGATCTGGCCCGCTTGCACGGGCAGGAGACGCCGGCGTCGCTGCTGGCCGGCAGGCGGTTCGCGTTCATCCAGGGGGTGCCGCGGCTTCTTGGGCCGGTCTATCCGTTCGCGCGGCATGGCGAGAGCGGGCAGTGGTTCTCCGACCGGCTGCCGTTGCTGGCCAGCCAGGCCGACGCCCTGTGCTTCGTCAAATCGATGGTGACCGACCAGTTCAACCACGGCCCGGCCCAGATGCTGATGCACACCGGCAGCCAGAACCCCGGGCTGCCGAGCGCCGGCTCCTGGGTGACCTACGGCCTCGGGTCGCCGAACCAAGACCTTCCCGGGTTCGTCGTGCTCACCAGCGGCGGCAAGCTGCCGGACGCGGGCAAGACGGTGTGGAGCAGTGGCTTCCTGCCTTCGGTCTTCCAGGGTGTGCAGTGTCGCTCCGAGGGCGATCCGGTGCTTTTCCTGGCGAACCCGGAGGGGGTGAGCCGAGGGCTCAGGCGCACGATGCTCGACGCCATCGACACCATCAATCGCGAGACCGCCGCGGAGTTCGGCGATCCGGAGACGGTCACGCGGATCGCCCAGTACGAGCTCGCCTACCGGATGCAGGCCACCGCCAGCGAGGCCTTTTCCCTCGCCGACGAGACGCGGGAAACCCACGCCCTCTACGGGACGGAGCCCGGCAGGGAGTCGTTCGCCAACAACTGCCTGCTGGCCCGCCGGCTCGTGGAACGCGGGGTGCGGTTCGTCCAGCTCTTCGACTGGGGCTGGGACAGCCACGGGGCGGCGGCGAGCGAGGCGCTCAATGAAGGCTTCAAGGACAAGTGCCGGGCGGTCGATCGGCCGCTGATGGCGCTCGTCGCCGATCTGGCCCGCCGGGGCCTTCTCGACGACACGCTCGTGGTGTGGACCGGCGAGTTCGGCCGCACGCCGATGCAGGAGAACCGCAACGGCCGTGAGATGGCGTTCATCGGCCGCGACCATAATCCAGGAGCCTTCACGATCTGGCTCGCGGGCGGCGGCGTGAAGGCGGGGCACTCCCACGGCGCCACCGATGACCTCGGGTATCAGTCGGTGATCGAACCGGTGACCGTGCACGACCTGCACGCCACGATCCTGCACCTGCTCGGGTTCGATCACCTCCGGCTGGCGTATCCCTTCATGGGCGTGAACCAGCGACTCTCCAACGTCACCAAGCCGGGCAGCCGCGTCGTCAGGGAGATTCTCGCATGAGAGCCATGACAACCATCAGAACCATCAGAGCCGGGGTCATGGTGTCGGCCGTGCTCGCGCTGGGGTTCGTCGTGGCGGCCGCCCACGGCGAGATCGACGTGCCCGCCTTCACGGCCTACGTGCATCCTGGCCCGGGCGGGGCCCGGGTGCATCGCGACGGCATCTCGCGATGGTCCGATCCTGGCGTCACGATCCACTGGTTCGGGCTCGTGCGCACGCCCGGCGAACTCGCGGCCCGTGTGGTGCTCGGCAGCGATGTGGACGCGGCGCACCTCTCGCTCACGGTCGGTGACGAGACGCATGTGGGCACCCCCGCCGGCGGTGTGGCCGGCACGATCGACTTTGGCACCTTCCGCGTGCCGGCCAAGGGCTATCTTCCGTTCGTCCTGCAGCTCCGCGAGAGGCCGGAGGAACCGGTTCACGTTGTGCGGCTGCTGGTCGACGGCCCCGCGACGACGGACGCCCACTTCAACCTCGAGGAGCGGCGCAACGCCGCCTCGGTGCATCTCGCGTATGTGGTCGACCCCGGGGCCGACGTGCGGGCGATCACCTCCGAGGTGACGGCGGTCGAGGATCCCATCCACACGTTTTTCATGGCATGCGGCTGGCACCGCGGCTACTTCGGCATGCAGGTCAACTCGCCCACGGAGCGGCGGATCATCTTCAGCGTCTGGGACAGCGGCGGCGAGGCGGTCGACCGGCGGAAGGTGGCCGACGAGAATCGCGTGCGACTGGTGGCCAAGGGGAAAGGGGTGTTCACGGGCGACTTCGGCAACGAGGGCACCGGCGGGCACAGCCACCTGAAGTTCCCCTGGAAGACCGGCGAGCCGCAGCGGTTCCTCGTGACATCGACGCCGCTGAAGAACGACCGGGCGATCTTCGCCGGCTACTGGTTTCATCCCGACGACGGCAGGTGGATGCTGATCTCGGCCTGGGATGCCCCCCGCGAGAACGGCCGCCTTCGCGGGTTTCACGGTTTCAGCGAGAACTTCGTGGGGGACAACGGCGATCGGCCCCGAAAGTCGCTCCACGGCAACCAGTGGTACCGCACCGCCGACGGCGAGTGGCATGAAGTCACGCGGGCCACGTTCAGCCATGACCCAACGGGCAAGGCCGCCCGCCTCGACCGGTTCATGGGCGTGGAAGGGGACCGCTTCTTCCTGTCCCACGGCGGCTTCCGGGAGGGCTTCACGCGTTTCGGCGAGGCCTTCGAGCGTCCCGCCGGCGGCCGCCCACCCGCCGATCTCGACCTGCCGCCGCTCCCGACCGCCGCGCCAGCCCGATGAGGGCGGCCGCCAAGGCCCCGACCGTCGCCGCCGAAGGCTCGGGCACCGCGGTGATGGCTGCCGTGGCCGGCGCATAGGACCCCGCGTCGAACAGCCCGGTGGCGAAGAAGTCGGCGGCGTCGAGGATGTCGACGATGCCGTCGTAGCCGAAGTCGCCCTCCAGCCAGGTGGCTGGGGCTCCGGTGTCGAACTTGCCGAGGGCGAGGAAGTTGGCGGCGTCGAGGATGTCGATGGAGAAATCGATGTTGGTGTCGCCGGGGGCGGAGTAGGAGAACCGGAGCGAGCCGTCACCGTTGTCGACCCAGCCCACGGCCCGCGGACTGCCCTGCGCGACCGCCGCCGCGACCACCGACGAGGTGACGCCGGAGCTGCCGGTCCACGATCCGTCCCCGCGGCCCTCGAGGAGCGCGGCCACGAGGGCCGACGGTGAGAGTTCGGCCGGCACGGTCATGCCGCCGGCGGCGACGTCGACGAGTCCGCCGGCGAGATCGAGGCCGGCCGCCGTGGCGTCGCTGCCGGCGAGCCGCGCGGTGGCCCCGGCCTGCACGCGGAGGACGCTCGATGCCACCGCGGCCGGGGCGGCCAGTTCGAGCGTGCCGGCGGCGACGACCGTGGTGCCGGTGTAGGTGTTGACGGCGTCGAAGACGAGCGTGCCCGTGCCGGTCTTGGTGACCGACGCGGCGATCACGATCGTGCGGTAGCCGGCCTGAAACTGGGTCGTTCGGCCCTGGGGCACGTCGAGCGTGACCGTCGGCGGAGTGATGCCCGCGAGAAACTGATCCCAGGCAGCCTGATCGAACGGGGCCATCGGCACGCCCGCACCCACCACCGCCGAGCGGAAGCCGTAGCTGTTGATCCACGGCTGGAGGTCGGGAAACGACACCTGGTTGTCGCCGTTGTAGTCGCCCTGGGTGAAGCTGCGCGACGTCGTGCCGTAGGTGGCACGCATCACCAGGAAGTCGTCGAAGTCGACCACGCCGTCGAGGTCGGCATCGGCCTGGATCGGCAGCGTGGGAACGATCCGCCCCGTGAGCGTGGGGTCGGCCACGTAATCGAGGAAGCCCTGCACGATCTGCACGTCCTTCCAGTCGACCGTGTCGTTGCCGTTCATGTCGTAGGTGAGGTCGGCGACGGCGGACTTGACTTGGCCGCGGATGGTCACCTGCGGCGTGAACAGGGCGAGGTCGGCGGCCGTGACACGGTCGTCTCTGTTGAAGTCGACCGGCTTGAAGGCCGTCGCTCCGGCCACGGCATTGGCCCCCCCTTCGCGATAGAGAACCTGCGTGACGGGAAAGGTGCCCGAGGTGCCCGCGTAGAGAATCTCGCGCGGCTGCGGATGGTCAAAGTTCAAGTTCACCCCGCTGATCGCGGCGGCACGCTGCGACTTGTTAACGACTTTTGCCAATCGTCCCTGACCATCGAGGCGGTAGATTCCCGGGTACCGGCTGTTGCTATCGCGCACACCGCTGCCGTTGTAAAGGAAAAAATACATGTCAGTGCCATGAAAGCTCACCGCACTCACGCGTTGGCTTGTGGGAACCGACGACTGCTCGAGAAAGTCCTGCAGGGTTGCAGCCCCGAGCGCTACCTGGGGTGACGTTGTCGTGACGCCGTCATGGGTGACGAAATCGATGCCACCGGCGTTGCCGATGCCGCTCGTGCCCGTGATGCCGGCGAAGAAGATGCGGTCGGTGCTCCCGCTCGACGACACGCCGAGTTCACTGTTTTCCATGTCGGTGGCAAGCAGTCGCTGCGGACCCCCGGACAGGGCACCCACCTTCCAGAGACCCCAAAAATTGGCGTTCGTGTCGCTGAAATACACACTGGCTCCGTCGCCACTCCATGCGGCCTGCCTCGAACCGGCTGAGGAAATGGTGCTGGCTGTCGCGGCCGCCGTCTGTAGATCAAGCAGCGTGACCCGCGACGTCAGCGCGTCGGTCGCGTCGCCGAAGGGGTCGGCCGGGCCCAGATCGTAGGTGTAGATTCGTTTAATCGCAGCAGGCTCGGTCGTCCTCGTACCATCGGGACGCAGGCGCTTCACGGTGTTCGTGTCGGTGCAGACGGCGAAACTGTACGCGGGCGTCGAACCGATCGGCTTCGGATTCAGAACCATTCCCCAGACCATGCCTCGGGCCTCTCCCTGCAGGTTGGGGTCGTTGTTGGTGTAGAAACGCTGCAGCGACGAGGTGTAGATCATCGCCTGCGAGATGGGGTTGGCCGAACTGACGGACGAGATCTTGATGAACTGCTCGGAACCGTCCGTCCCGAGGTACATGGCGTCGGTCGTGGGGTCGTAGCCGAAGGATCGCAGGATCACGCCGGGGGCATAGATCCTGCTGATCTGGTCCTGGGCGGCCGCCGGCGCGAGCGCTGCGCCGAGAAGGCAGGCGACGGCTCCTGTCGCGGTAGACCCTACGCTGCGGTGACGCAAAGAAGGCATGGGCTATTGCTCGATGGTGCTGGTGTCGGCATTGAAAAACCCGACGCTGTTGTCGACGTAGACGGCCATCTGCCCCCTGACACCCGTCGCTCCGCTGTGCGGAAAAACCCGCAACGCCGTCGGGATCGTCTGGACGGTGCTCCGTAATCCGCTCAGGCCCGCGCACGCGCTCACGTTATCCTGAACCCAGGTGTCCGATCGGCGCACGAGATTGGAGTCGCGTGTCTGCGTTGGTGGGTCGGTATCGGTCGCCTTGTAGACGATGCTGAACCAGTAGGTGTTTTCGTTGAGACGCAGCCGCGGATTGCTGCATGCTGAGACGCCATTCTGGTCCCTCGGCATTTCGTCGGGCTGCGATGGGCAGATCCAGGTGGCGTGGGCATTCTCCATGTAGGGGTCCAGCAGCGGTTGAAGGCCAAACACCTCGGGCGACGCGCCTGGGTCGCCGGGCGTCTTGAGACCAGGACGCATGCGATACGACCAGTTTCCGAGGTCGTATCCCGTGGGGAGCGTGAGCCGCTTTTTCCGGAGCCGGCGGACGTCGCGAAACAGGGTCGTGCCAAGCCCGATCTGCTTGAGATTGTTGGTGCAGCTGCTGCGGCGGGCCGACTCCCGTGCCGACTGCACGGCGGGCAGGAGCAGGCCGATCAGCACCGCGATGATCGCGATCACCACGAGGAGCTCGACCAACGTGAAACCGCGTCGACGCTCCGGCATGGCAGCATGACGTTCCGGAATCATCATCCGTGCTCGGGCGAGGAAAATGTCTGTTCCACAATCTCGATGGATTATTCACGGCACGCCATTCCTGGCAAGAATCGGGCGCCGTTTCGTCCCAACGGATGCCCGATTCGTCCCAGCGCGCCCGATTCGTCCCAGCCAGTGCCCGATTCGTCACATTTCACGGTTTCGAGGCTGGTGCGTTGGCGGGGAATCCCTACGTTATCGGCACCTGGGTCGTCGTGGCCTGCAAATTATCCTCATTGAGGAGAGATCCGCTCATGAAGAGTTTTTGGTTCGTGCGTGCATCAGGATGCACGGTGGCCGCGTTCTTGGCCGCGTGGTTCGCTGGGTCGCAGGCGACGGCCGCGCCGATCACCCCCGGGAACATCGTGGTCTTCCGGGCCGGGTCCGGCACCAACACGCTCAACAGCACCACGGGCAACGACGTCATTCTCGACGAGCGGACCACGACCGGCTCGCTCGTGCAGTCGATCGCGATCACGGCGACGGGTGCCGGCACGAAGCTGATTACGGCCGGCGCGGCCACCGCCGAAGGGGCACTCTCGATTTCGCCCGATGGCCGGTGGATCACGTTCGGCGGCTACAACACCACGGTCGGTGGCGCCGTCAACCTGCCCGGGTCGGCAAGTTCGTCGATCCCGAGATCGGTTGGCATCCTCGACACCACGACCGGCAACTTCACGCTCACGACGGCAGGCACCTTTTACAACGCCGGTGCGATTCGCACGGCGTATTCGAGCGATGGCAACCAGTTTTGGACCGCTGGAAGCAACACCGGGATTCTCTACGGCACCGTGTCTGGCGGCACGAGCGTGCTCGTGAACGGCACCTCCGCCGGGACGACCAATCGGGTGATGGGCCAGTACGGATCTGACCTCTACATCGCCACGGCGTCAGGCAGCTTGCCCACCGTGGGCCTGCTCGGAGGCAATCCCCTGGCCGGTACGGTCCCGACATCGAATAACGTCATCCCGAACATCCCACGGCAGGGCGGCACGCCCGTCACCAGCCGCTATGGCTTCACGTTCCTCGATACGAACCCGGCGGTGGCCGGCATCGACACGCTGTACACCGTGGACGACTCGGCGTCGTCCGGCGGCCTATGGAAGTACACGCTCGACAGCAGCGGCACGTGGAACGCGGCTGGGTCGATCACCGGTCTGACCGGGCTCCTGCGAGGCCTGGCCGGTGGGGTCGATGGGAGCAATGTCAAGCTCTTCCTGACCGGCAGTGCCAACACGCTGTGGACGTATACCGACACCAACGCAGCCTCAAGCACGCTCAGTGGCACGCTCTCTGCGTTCACGTCGCTGGTGGTCGCATCCGGGAGCACTGCCTTCCGCGGCGTGGCGCTCGTGCCCGTGCCGGAGCCGGGAATGACGAGTTTGATCGGCCTTGGGGCGGCGGGTCTCGGCAGCGTCGCCTGGGCGCGGCGCCGCAGGACCCGTGGCGGGTGAGGCTTCGAGTTGATCTGGATGCACGGCTAAGTCGTTTGGCGACCCGCCCCTCGTCACAGGAGGTGCCCATGAAGGCGATCCGTTTCTTGGCCGGGTTGTGGGTTCCGTCGCTGGTCGTTCTGTGGGCTGGGGCGGCCGCGGCGCAGTCGTTTTCGACCGGAAATGTCGTACTTTCAGTGCTCGGTGACGGCACGACGACCATCACGACGGGCACCGTCGCCGTGCCGATCACCCTGACGGAGTACACCACGGCCGGCACTCCGACGGGCGTGTCGGTCGTCCTGCCAACCGCCAATGTGGGATCGAACTACGCCATCACGGGCGGCATGACGTCCACCTCGTTCGGATTCCTGAAGCGGTCGGTGGACGGCAACTATCTCACGATCCCCGGGGCCAACATCCCTGCCGGCACGCTGGGCGGTGTGTTCAGCAGTTCGGCGTTTCCGAACCGCACGATCGCCCGGGTGACCGCCGCGGGCACCGTCGATTCCTCGACGCGATTCGCCGCCGGTGGCACGACGCCGCGGTCGGCGGTGACGACGAACGGCACCGACCTCTGGTGGAGCGGCGACACCGGCAGCGGCAACACCGGAGGTATCCGGTACCTCACGCTGGGCAGCACGACGAGCGGGGTGGCGCTGGCCCAGGGCAGCGGCGCCAGTGCGACGACGGCGGGGCAGCCGGCACCGGTTCCGTACAACTCCCGCGTGATCAACATCGCCAACGGGCAGCTGTATGGCTCATCGGGAGTGAGCGTGGGCAGCGGCGGGAACGCCGTGAGCTTTCGTGGGGTGTTCAACGTGGGCACGGGGCTGCCCACCACGGCCAATCAGCTTGGGTCGCTGATCGTGGGCAGCGGTTCATCCGGTGCGGGCCTGCAGGACAGCGCCTACGACTTCTTCTATGCCGATGCCTCGACACTCTACGTCGGCGACGACGACACGACCGCTCCGGCGACCGGTGGCATCACAAAGTGGCTGCTGAGCGGAAACACGTGGACGAAGACCTGGCTCGCGCTTCCCGGGGGCGCCACCGGTGTGCGGGCGCTGGCCGGGTTCACCGACGCCGGCAGCGGAACCGTCGAACTGTATGGCATCACGGCCGTCGCCAGCGGTCAGAACCAGCTCGTCAAGCTCACGGACACCCTCTCGGGCACCCTCGCCCCGTCGTTCACCACCCTGGCAACCGCCCCGGCCAACTACGTGTTCCGCGGGGTGGCGTTGGCGCCGGTGCCGGAGCCGACGGCTTTGACGCTCAGCCTCGCGGGGGGGGCGGCGGTTGCAGCCGTGGTGCGAAGCTCAAGGGGCCGCCGCGGCTGAGAGCGGTCCGGAGCCCGCGGCCTTACGGCCGGTCGGCTTTCACGGGATACAGCCCGGGGATCTCCGGCGGACGCACCCGCCGCTTCGGCTCCTCCAGGCTCTGCAGGAATGCCGTGAGGTCGGCGAGATCCTGCTTGTTGAGCCCCAGCGGCTTGAGATGCGGCGACTTGACGGGGAACCGCGGGTCGTCGGCCTGGCTCTGTTTCCGCTGGGGGGTGGGCATGCCGGCGTTGTAGAGCGTGAGGGCGACGTCGAGTTCGAACAGGCCGTTGTGCATCAGCGGCGGGGTGGACGTGGCGTCGCGGAGGCTCGGGGTGCGGAACTTGCCCGTGTCGGAGGCCACACCGGTGACCTTGCCGCGACCGAGATCCTCGAAGGGCCTGCCGTAGTTGGAGAGCCCGAGGTCGTGGAAGCCGCCGTCGGAGAAGGCGGGGCCGTGGTGGCAGTTGATGCAGCGGGCGTCGCGGCGGAAGAGGTCGAGGCCGAGGATCGCCGCGTCGGACAGGACGGCGGTGTTGCCCTTCAGGAAGGCGTCGAACTTCGAACTCCCGCCCACCACCGTCCGCTCGAAGCAGGCGATCGCGTCGGCCGCACGGTCGATCGACACCGCTTCGTCGCCGTAGGCCGCCCGCCAGAGGGCCGTGTAGCCCGGTTCCGACTGCAGCAGCGCGACGACGTGCTCCGGCCCCGACCGCATCTCGTCGGGATTCAGGAGCACCTGGCGGGCCTGATCCTCGAGCGAGTCGGCCCGTCCGTCCCAGAAGAGGTGGGTCTGGTAGGCGGCGTTGCGGATCGTGGGCGAGTTGCGGGCGAGGTGCTTTCGCGAATGACCGAAGCTCGTGGTGCGGCCGTCGGCCCAGCCGAGATCGGGGTCGTGGCACGAGGCGCACGCGATCTGCCCGCTGCCGGAGAGCCGGGGATCGAAGAACAGCGCCCGGCCTAGCCGCTCCTTGGACTCCGAGTGCGGATTGCTCGCGGGATGCTGCACCGGAGGCAGCAGCCCGATCTCCCGCCACATCACGTCGGGATCGACGGTGGGCGCAGGCCAATCGGCCGGATCGCCGGCGTAGATCGCGCGAAGTTCGGCCGCCCGCGCGGCCCGCTGTTCGGCCGACTGCTCGGCGCGGGGCACGGGCCTGCGGAATGCCGTACCGACCGCGACCTCCTCCGCACCTCCCGACAACGCGAGCAGGCATCCGGCGGCGAGCATCCCGCAGCAGACCGCGACGCGGTTCATCGCCCTCGCCCCCTTGGTTGATGCGAGCCCTGCCATCGATGTGCACTCCGTGAGTTTCGCCCGGCGCGACGCCACCGTATCCTAGTCAATCATTCCCCGATGAGCCGGAGGCCCGCCATGCGGATTTCGCGACGTGACCTGGTGCCCGCCTCGGCCGCCTCGTTGGCGGCTGTCTCGGCGGCGATCGTGGAGGCTGCCGACGACGTCGCGGAGCCCGTCACGCACCCCCCGCGGCCGGAGTCGGGGCTGCTGTTTTCGTGCAAGTACGGCATGACGAAGGGGCCGACCCTCGAGTCGCGGCTCGCGGCGGCCCGCGAGGCCGGCCTCGACGGCGTCGATTTCGACGATGCAGCGGCGGTCACGCCCGGGCAGCTGCGGGCGGCCGTCAGGGAGACGGGCACGTTCGTCCACGGGGCGATCAACCACGCCCACTGGCAGAAGACGCTCACCAGCCCTGACGAGACGGTCCGGGCCGCCGCCCTGGAGAACCTGAAGCACTGCATTCGCGTGTCGCATGCGGCGGGGGGCAGCGGCGTGCTCGTGGTGGTGGGCGCCAAGAAGGACGGCCCCGAGGGGCCCGATCGGGCCCGCGACGAGATCGCCAAGGCGATTCCCCTGGCTGCAGCCCTTGGCCAGCGGATCCTGTTCGAGAACGTGTGGAACGGGCTCTTCTACGAGGACGACGGCCCGCGCGACCAGAGCGTGAAGCCGTGGGCCGACTACATCGACAGCTTCGGCTCGCCGTGGGTGGGCGCGTTCTTCGACCTGGGCAACCATGCCCGCTACGGCGACGTGGCGGAGTGGGTCCGCGGCCTCGGGCACCGGATCGTGAAGCTCGACATCAAGGGCTACTCCAACGCCCGCGCCGACACGGAGGGCAAGGGCAAGGGATTCGTCGACATCGCCGACTCCGACATCGACTGGGCCGCCGTGCGGACCGCGCTTCGCGAGATCGGATTCACCGGCTGGGTGTCGGCGGAGGTGGGCGGTGGCGACGTGGCCCGCCTGCGTACGGTGCTGGACCAGATGAAGCGGGTCCTCGTGGGCTGACCGATCTCCGCGGTCAGCCCGGCGGAGCGCCCGCGTCGTCGGTCGGCTCGGGGTCACCGCCGGGCAGGTCGTCGAGCATCTTTGAGAAGTTGAACCCGCCCTCGCCAAAGGCTGAGAAGCCGCCGAACCCGCCCCCGGAGTCGCCTCCCGCCGCGGTCTCGGCCGCCGGCGACGCTGCGCGGGGCGCCAGCCGCTCCACGGGCGTGCCCTGCGGCCGGGCCCGCATTCGGCCGGCCACCTCGTCGAGCCACTCCTTTGACGGGAAGGCATAGGGGCGAAACTTCTCGAGGGTGCCCGTCTCCTCGTGGACGAACATCGCCCGCTGCGGCCCGAGCTTGGCGGCGATCGGGGAGTCGACGAGCTGGCTGGAATCGTTGCCGCTCATCTGGAACAGCACCCGCAGTTCGAACTCCTTGACCGCGTTGCGGTCGAAGGTGCGTTGCAGGTTCGTCAGCGAGTCGCACCAGATGATCATGTGCACCCCGACCGCCGGCCCATCCTTGAGGATCGTAAGGAAGTTGTCGGCGGGCGTCGCCTTCTTGTCGCCCATCGAGAAGCCGAAATCGCCCTCGTTGCGCCGGAGGTCGCGGAACCGCCCCAGGTCGCGGACGATCACGAACACCGACTCGCCGTCCACCACCTGCTCGTCGATCCGCCGCTTCACTTCCGCGGCGAGCCGCTCCATGGCCTCGCCGACCCCGAACCGCCCCACGACCTCGACCTCGTGCGGGAGGTGCGACGCCGCCTGTGAGATCAGAATGTCGGGCTTCTCCTCCGCGATCGCCGGCTCGAGGAGCACGAACCGTCCCGGCCGGCCGAGCCCGCCGCCCGGGTGCGGGTCGAAGCCCGCGGCGAGGCTGACCATCGACATCGCGAGGATCGCCGCGCCGAGATCCTCCCGCTGGCCGACGATCTGCATGTTGGCACCTCCCTGGCGGCGGAAGATCGCCGCGGTCGGGTCCTTGATGGCGATCGCGTCGCCCATCCAGGCCAAGGGCGCGACCGGATCGTGGCCGTGCACGGTGCCCGAGGTGAGGAGCTCGGTGAGCAGAGGGTTGAGCGCCGGGTCGGCCGCCTGGTTCCCGTCGAAGACGATCCGCTCGAGGTGGGGAATGTCGGTCCGCTTGTCGGCGAGCGTGCGGAGCGCGCCGAGATACTGCTCCCGCTGCTCGTCGGTGAGAAACACGACCTGGAACGGGTTGTTGCCCTCGATCATGCCGTTGGCGTCGTTGTAGATCGCCTCGCCGGGGCGGGTGAGGAGCCGGGCGGCGGTGTTGTCCTCCGAGAGGATCAGGCTGGAATCGGCCTCGTTGCACTGCAGGGCCACGCGGACGGCCATCTGCCCCATGGTGGCCCGCGGCAGGCTGTAGGAGCCGCCGAGCGTCTGGGAGCCGAGCAGCACGTGGATGCCGAAGGCACGGCCCTGCCGCACGAGGCGGTCGAGGATCAGCGAGGCATCCTGCGCGATCTTGTCGTCCTCGACGAAGATCTCCTGGAACTCGTCGATGATCAGCAGGATCCGCGGCATCGGGTCGGGATGGCCCGTCTGCCGGAAGCCGGCCACGTTCTGCACGGAAAGTTCGCGGAACAGGTCGCCGCGGCGTTTCAGCTCGCGGTCGAGCTGCTCCATCACCGAGAGGCCGAACTCACGCTCGCTCTCGATGGCGATCACGCGGGCGTGCGGCAGCGCGTAGTGGTCGTAGAGCTTGAACTCCACGCCCTTCTTGAAGTCGATGAGGTAGAACTGGATCTCGTTCGGGCTGTACTGCAGCGCCAGGCTCGTGATCATCGCGTGCATGAGCGTCGACTTGCCCGAGCCCGTCTTGCCGGCGATCAGCACGTGCTGGCTGGTGCCCTTGCCGAGCTTGAGAAACTGCAGCTTCTTCGCACCGGCGGGCCCCAGCGGAGCCAGCACCTCGTTCGCCGTGCTCCCGTGCCACCACTCGCTCTCCGGCGGTGCGACGCGGTCGAACGGCACGACCACCCGCTTGGCGGCCTTCGCGGCCTGGCCGACCCGCTGGATGATCTTCGTGAACACCTCGTCGGACGGGGCCTGCTCGACCGCGAGCGGCCACTTCGACCACTCCGGATCTTTCCAGGTGTAGGTGCCGTCCTTGAGCGTGAGCGTGGTGCAGTGCTGCTCCACGTCGGCCATCGAAAACCCGGAGGGCATCTGCTGCGTGGGATCGACCGAGAGAATCAGGTACACGCCGCACTTCGCCCCCGACGCCGCGATGCTCGCCAGCCGCCGGGCGCTCGTCTCGTTGAAGTTCGCCGGGAAGTTCGCGACGACCACGAACCGGTAGGGCTCGGGCACCTCCGCCTCGGCGTTGTAGGCGCCGATCGACTCGTACTCGTTGCGGAGGTACTTCTGGATCACCACCTCCATCTGCTCGGTGATGTCGGCGAGCTTCTGCTCGATCAGCTGGGGCTCCGTCCAGATCCGATTGGTGACGAGCAGTTCGTCGTAGTCGGCGAGGTGCATGAACCCGGCGAACTGCTTGCCGAGCCCGAGCGGGTCGATGATCGTGAACCGGCTCCGCCCAGCGGGCAGGCCGGTGGCGATCCGGAGGGTCAGCGCCTGCATCATGGCCGAGGCTGTTTCCTTCTCCTCTGCCGAGGTCTTGATGAGGAGCGAGGCGGCGACCGGCCAGGCCACGGTGGCCGGCTGCGTCCACTCGACCGGGCCGAAGCCGTTGAGGTCTGCGTGCGACGACACGCCTCCCGGCACCCGTTCCAGCGACAGCGCGAGGTGGCCGAAGCGGAGCCCAGGCGGCGGGTCGGCAGGCAGGGCGACGGAGTCATCTGCCAGATCGGTCCAGCCCCGAAACGCCCCCGCATCGAGCCGCGACGCCTCGGCGCACACCGCCGCGGTCGACTCGCGGGCGGCCCGCCACTGCTCGGTCATCGCCTGCCAGTCGGCACTCCGCCGGGCGTCGGCCTCGGCGAGCTTCGCGGCCCGCTCGTCCTCGATCCGCTTGACGTCGGCATCGAGCGCCTCCTGGAGGGCGACCACCCGCGGCGGGTAGCGACGCTCCGCCTCGGCGAGGTCGCCGGCGACCTTGGCGGCGACCTTGGCCCCGACGTCGGCACACTTCTTCTCGAGGTCAGCCATGGCGGTGTCGCGGGTCGCGGTGGCCGCCTTGAGCTTCTCCGCCAGCTGCTTCTTGCGGGCGGCATCCTCGTCGCGGAGCGACGTCTCCAGGCGAGTCTTCAGCTCCTGTGCCTTGGCTGTGATCCACTCACGGGCATCCGGTTCGAGCGATTTGGCCTGCGCGACGAGGGCCCGCAGTTCCTGCCGACGGCCGGCGAGGGCGGTGCGGATCGCGGCCTTGTTGCCGCTGAACAGGCCGGTGATGCCCCCACCGAGCGCCCGCTTGGCGTCGGCATGGTCGAGAATCTCCGCCTTGATCGCGGCAGCCGCCGCAGCAGCACCCGTGATCCGCTCCAGCGGCGTGCCCTGCGTTGGGCTTGCACCGTCGGCCGCGGCGGCTTCGTCCTTCACGCCCCAGGCGGTGAGCTGCTTGGCGACGGCGGCATCGTCGTTGTCGAGCTGCGCCAGCGCGGCGGCGACTTTCTGCTCCAAGGCCCGGGCAGCCTTCTTCGGCTCCTGCATCTTGGCCTGCACGACCTCCTTGAACCGCACCTGCTCGAAGACCTCCTCCTCCTTGAGTTCGGTGACGGCTTCGTCAAACGTCTTGGCGAACTCCCGGCTCTTGGACTTCAGGTGTGCGTCGATCTTCACCTGCTCGGTGGCCCGCAACTGTTCAACCTGCCGCTTGACCTCGTCGTGCTTCCGCTTTGTGGCCTCGATCTCGGCCGTGTGCTTCGCGCGGGTCTCGCTGAGGGCTCGGTCGGCGGTGGCCTGGATCGCGGTGACCGCCTCGTCGTGCGCCTGGGCGATGCCGGTCTCAGCCTTGGAGCGGGCGGCCGCCTCGCGACGCAGGATGGCCATCTGCTCGCGGAGCACATCGGGGTGGAACTCCGAGCGGGCCGGCGTGGTGGACGTGGACGGTGATGCGGCGTCGTGGGTGCTCACCCGTGATCCTCGTGGCGGAGGGGATGGAATGGGAAGGGGCGTCAGCCGGGTCACATCCCGTCGGTGTCACTGACGTCGCGAATGGCCCTGTCGAGCACCTCGGCGAGCCGCCCGAGGCCGTCGAGCGTCTCCTTCACGGCGGGCGTGAGCGGCTCGACGTTTTCCTTGTGGAAGGCCTTCGCTCGGGCGTCGTGCCAGGCCTCGGCGGCCGAGTCCCACTTGATGTGGAGCTGCTTGAGCGCGTTGGCGAGCTTCGACGCCCCGCTGGACAGGTCGCCAACCCTCATGATGCAGCTCCCCCGTCAGCCGGCGGCGGTGGCGGCGGGGTCGTGCCCGTGGGCTCCTCGAGCTGCCGCGTCATCGTCGGGCCGGCGGCGGCGGACACCTCCCCCTGGCCGGCGCCGTCGGTCGGCGACGCCACCTGCCGGTAGGCGTCGAGCGCCTTGAGCATCCGCTCGAGCTGGGCCATGGCCCGCGGACAGTCGACGTCGACCACCTCGCGGAACCGGACGAGGCGGACGCACGCCTCGCGGAACTGCTGCTGCACGATCGGCGTCCAGCGGCGGACCGCCTCCGCCTTCTGCTCGGCCCGAGCGAGCCGCTGCTTCGCCTTTTCGAGCGCCTTCTTTTCCTCGATGCACGACGGCTGGTTGTTGCCCACCTTCTTGAAGGCCTTGCAGTACTCGAGGTCCTTCATCGCCTTGTTGACCAGTTCCGCCATTCGCCGGCATTCGGCTTTCCAGTAGCCCGCCTGGTCGACCGTTATCCAGTCGACGGCCCGCTGCCCCTGCATCTCGCACTCCGACACCGCCTGCCCCGACTCGTGCGCGAACGAGGCGAAGGCGGCCTTCACGAAGGCCAGGGTGTCGATCGACTTGACGTCGGCCTGGGTCGACATGGCGGGGCTCGCGGAAGGGGAATCGAGTCGGGTCAGCGCTGCTGGAGGTATTCCTCGACCCGCTCCGCCTTGCGGATCAGGTAGGGCACGTACTCGCTCGTCGACTCGGCGAACCGTTTGAACGTGGTGAGCTGGGCCTCGAACTCCTCCGCGAACTTCTGCTGCTCCTGGTCGCGCCAGGTCGAACTGAGGGCCGCGAGCTGCCGCTGCACCATCTGCATCTGTGCCACGACCTCGTCGCTGAACTTGCGAAGGGCCCCAGCGAACCTGCGGAGTTCCGCCGGATCGACGATCGCCTGTCCCATGGTGGTGTCCCCTGTGCACGTGGTGCGTCTGAACCCCCGTCATCCTACCGCGAAACGCCGCCCCCGTGGACAGCCTCGCCCCCGGGAGGCACGCTGACCGTCTCCGGCCGACGAGCGGCGGGAGACGCGAGCCGCAGGCAGGAGGGTGTGCGATGGAGCAGTCGAGCGTTCGTCCGGGTCGACCCGGGCATGGTGCGGGAGCCGCGCACGCCGCGGTCGAGACGGCGATCGAGCCGTGCACCGGCTGGCACTGCAGCCATCTGTTTTACGCCTTCGACCGGGCCAGGGTCGCGGGCCTCTCGGCGGCGGCCCGCGCGGAGGGAGTCCGCGAGTTCGAGGCGGCATTCGATCCGGGGGCCGAGACTGCACCGCGCCGGCTGCAGTCGTGGATCGTTCCCGGGCACAAGGCCGACTTCGGGGTGATGGCGCTCGACCCCGATCCGCTGCGGGTCGATGCGGTGCACCAGCGGCTGCTCGCGGGCCCGCTGGGCGAGACGCTCGTGGCGACGTACTCCTTCGTGGGCCTCACGGAGGTGAGCGAATACGTGCCGACGGTGGAGCAGTATGCCCAGCGGCTGGTGGCGGAGGGGGAGACCGAGGGCAGCCCGTCCTACGCCGCGAAGGTGCAGGGCTACGCGGCCCGCGAGCCGGCCATGCGGCAGGCCCGCCTCGAGCCGGAACTGCCGCCGTGGCCCAACGCCTGCTTTTATCCGATGAACAAGAAGCGGAAGGTGGGCGAGAACTGGTTCACGCTCCCGCTCGCGGAGCGGAGTCGGCTGATGGCCGAGCACGGTGCATCGGGCATGAAGTTCGGTGGCCGCGTCAGCCAGCTGATCACGGTCTCGGTCGGGCTCGACGACTGGGAGTGGGGCGTGACGCTGTGGGCCCGCCGGCCCGACTGGCTCAAGGAGATCGTCTACACGATGCGGTTCGATGAGGCGAGCGCCCGGTATGCGGAGTTCGGGCCTTTTTACACCGGCTACGTGTCGTCAGCGCAGCAGATCCTGGCTCACTGCCGCGTCTCGGGCTGAGGCGCGCCGTCGCCGCCCGACAGCACGAGTTCGACCGGCGTGCCGCGGGGTGGCACCCGCTCCGCGAACACCTCGAAGAGCAGCGCGTCGTTGGCCTGCGAGCTCTCGATCGGAAGGTCGAGCGTGGCCGTGGGAAAGTTGGACACGCAGATCAGGTCGCCGCCGTCGGCCTGGTAGTACTCCCGGCCGTCGGCCGGATCCCGCCAGAACACGCTCCCGGCGAACACCCAGTTCGCGTCGAGCTGGCGGCCGGTGCGGGTGTCTCGGATCAACTCCTGGGCGGGGCGCTCCTGCAGCGCCCCGGCGGCATCACGCCAGCGCACCCGCACCTGCACGACCGGCCCGCGGGCGGCGACGTAGTCGGGGTCGTAGGAGACCGGTGCTCCGGGCTCGAGGCCGATCGCGAGCAGGGCGGCGTGGACCAGCCGGGCGGGCGCGTCGGTCGCCACCACGGCCTCGTGTTCCTTTGAGCCACGCGGGCAGGCGAACACCTCGATCACGCCCCGGTCGAGCGCGATGCCGCCGCCGACGAGCACCTCGCCCCTCCGTCGATCGACCCAGACGTCGTCGGTGGGCGACAGCCGCACGAGGTCGGGGTGCCGATCCGGCCGCGGGGCCGGCGACTCGACCACGGCCGCCGCAGCGTCGTCCGGCGATGCCCCGGCCGACCCGGGCAGGACGGCCATCAGGCTGGCGGCGACGAGGGCTCGACGCCGGGGGCATCGAGGAAAGGAGGCATTCATGGCATGGTGCGACCGCGGGATGGCCGCAGCCGGAGCGGCGCGTGGATCGGGATGGATCTCCCCGATACGATACCCGCCACGCCGACCAGTTGTCGCGACCCAGCGAGGCCCGCATGCCATCGTCAGACCATCTGGCCCCGACCCCCTCACGCTCTCGGAGTCGTGGCCGCAAGCGGCACGACCGTGAGTCGCATGCCCCGATCGAGCCGATGGCCGTGGGATCGCGGGAACGCCGGGCGTCGTCTGCCCCCTCGGTGTCGGCCAAGGCGGCCGTGAAGCGGATCACGGCCCTGGCCGCGCTCGCCGACTCCCTGGAATCACGGGATGCGATTCGGGCCCTCGCGGCGCACGTCCGCCGCGGCTCCGGCGACGCCCAGCGCATGGCCTTCTGCGAGACGGCGATCGGTGACTGCATCGACGAGGCCGCGCGGGCCGAGTCGCCGGCGGTTCGCTGGCTGCGGTGCGAGGCTGCGACCTGGGCCGTAGCCTGGCTGGCGCGGACGCGGCGGGCCGGTGGCTCCGCCGGACGGCTCCTGGAGCGGCTCGTCGGGCAGGCACGCGGCGGGCAGCCCCTGCTCGCCAGAGGCGACACGCAGCCCGCGGCGTTCGTGCTCGCGATGGCGAGGCTGTTTTGCGACGTCGAGGCCTGCCGGTGCCTCGAGGAGTCGGCCACCTCGGCGCTCGCCACCGAGATCGAGCGGCTCACGACTTCGGCCGGGGTCGTGGCGGTGTCGGACTCCCGCGCGATGATCGACCGCGTGGTCCGCTGGACAACGGCCCGGGAGATCGCGCTGGCCACCGGCGAGCCCGCCTGGCAGCAGGCCACGGAGCGGCGGTGGAAGGCCGCGGCCACGACGGGCCTGCGGCTGCTCGGTGGCGGCGGACGGGCGCTCGCCGGTGCAGGCCGGCTGCCGGAGTGCTTCACCGCGCCCCTCGTCACCGCGGCCGACGAACTCGGCGGCCGCCGCCGCCGGACCGTGGAGCGGCTGCGTCGCAATCGCCGCGACGACGCCCGTCGGGCCGGGGACCTCGGCCGCGATCTCCACGACCCCGAGGCCGCGATGGCCATCCTCCGCACCGGCTGGGGCCGCGCCGGCGCGCGGGTGCTGCTCGATTACCGCCACGCCGTCCCGCGGCTTGAAATCGCCGTCGCCGACCGGCTCCTGGTCGACGGCCCCTGGCAGTGGGAGGCATGGGCCGCAGGGCGGGCGCTCGAGGTCGAGGGGCGGTGGACGGTGTCGTGCTTCGAGTCCGACCGGAAGGCGACCTTTCTCGAGATCACGGCCCCGCTGAGCGGCGGCCTCCAGCTCGAGCGGCAGGTGGTGCTGCTTCCCCGCGACGGCGTGCTCGTCTGCGCCGATGCCATCACGTCGGGCGGAGCCTCGCTGCCCGCCGACCTGCGGTATCGCGGCATGCTCACGCTTGGCGCATCGCTCGACGCCGTGCCCGAGGAGGAGACCACCGAGGTGGTGCTGTCGGACACCGACGTGCGGGCCGTCGCGGTGCCCCTCGCCGTGCCGGAGTGGCGCGGTGGCGCTCGGGGACGACTCGACGCGGTGGATGGAGGCCTCGTGCTCACGCAGGAGGGCCGCGGAGGCCGCCTCTACGCGCCGCTGTGGCTCGACTGCACGGCCGCGCGGATCAGCCGGCCACGGACGTGGCGGCAGCTGACCGTCGCCGAGACCCGCAGCCAGGTTCCGGACGCGACCGCGGTCGGCTTCCGCGTGCAGGCGGGCATCGACCAGTGGCTGCTCTATCGCTCCCTCGACACGCCCCGCAACCGCACGCTGCTGGGGTGCAACGTGTCGTGCGAGTTCCTGCTGGGCCGGGTGAAGGACAGCGGCGAGGTCGCCCGCACCCTGGAGATCCAGTGACCGACGCGGCCGGCGGCGACGCCGTGGGCCGGCGCGTGCGGGAAAACGTGCAGGGCGTGCGGCAGCGGATCGCCGCGGCCTGCGAACTGGCCGGCCGCTCGCCCGCCGACGTGCGGCTGATCGCGGTGACGAAGTACGTCGACGCCGCCGTGGCGCGGCACGTCGCAGCGGCGGGATGCCGCGATCTCGCGGAGAGCCGTCCGCAGCGGCTCGCCGATATGGCCGTCGCGCTCGGCGATGTGCGGCCGCCCATCCGCTGGCACCTCGTGGGCCACCTGCAGCGCAACAAGGTCCGCAAGGCGCTCCCGTTCGTTGCCATGATCCACACGCTCGACAGCCAGCGGCTTCTGCAGGCGATCGAAGCCGACGCGGCCGCGGTGGGCATGGCCTGCGAGGTGCTCGTGGAGGTGAACGTGACCGACGACCCCGGTCGGTCGGGCGCGGTGGAGGCCGACGTGCCGGCGCTCGTCGCGGCCGCGGCCCGCTCGCCGCACGTCAGGCTGCGGGGGCTGATGGGCATGGCGGCCCGGCCGGATGACCCGGCGGCCGACGCCCGCCGCGACTTCGCGCGGCTCCGCGGCCTTCGCGACAGGCTCGCGGGCGACGTGCCGGCGGGGATGCTCGGGGAGCTGTCCATGGGGATGAGCGGGGACCTCGAGGCCGCGATCCTCGAGGGGTCGACCATGGTGAGAGTGGGGTCGGCACTGTTCGAGGGGCTGATCGCTTGACTGGCTGATGGGTGGCGGGCCGTTGCAATCAGGAAGCCGCAATCGCGTGAGCGATGCGGGCAGTGCCACGCGCGGCTCGGGGCTGCCCATGCCCCGTTGCCGGACGTTCACCTCGGCCATCGTGGCCTCGGCTCACTCG
>JBJTRH010000435.1:0-5292 GCA_046076065.1 Planctomycetaceae bacterium
GTGCTCCAGAAGGTGCGGAACACGGGCCTGAAGTTCTACTTCATACAGGACTGGGAGCCGCTCTTCTATCCGGCCGGCTCGACGTCGGCGCAGGCCGAACTGACGTACGACTTCGGCTTCTACGGCATCGCCAACACGCGGACCCTGCGGCGACTCTACGAGGAGGAGCACGGCGGGCGGGCCGTCCACTTCGCCCCGCAGATCGACCCGGAGGTGTTCCACGGCCATCCGCTCCGGGCGGCCGGCGGACCGCTGCGGCTGTTCTTCTACGGGCGGCCCGGCCACTCGCGCAACGGCTTCGAACTCGCCGCCGCCGCGCTGCGGGACCTCAAGAATCGCCTCGGCGACCGCGTGCAGATCCTCTGTGCGGGCGCCCCCTGGAACACGGCCGACTACGGGCTCGACGGCGTGATCGAGAGCCTCGGGCTGCTCGACTATCGCGCCACGGGCGATCTCTACCGCTCGTGCCACATGGGCTTCGTGATGATGATGACCAGGCATCCGTCGTACCTGCCCTTCGAGTTCATGGCCTGCGGGGGATTGCTCGTGTCCAACGACAACCGGGCCAACCACTGGCTGCTCCGCGACGGCGAGAACTGCCTGCTCGCCCCGGCGAGCGCCCCGGCGATCGCCGACCGGCTGGCGTGGGCGGTCGAGCACTATGACGATCTGCTGCCGGTCCGGAGGGCCGGCTGGGAGACGATCCGCCGCAACCACTCGTGCTGGGATCAGGCGTTCGCGGACGTCTGGGAGTTCATGCGGGGTGTTTCCGCGTCGTCGGTCCGGCAGGCAGCGTGACCGAACTGAAAGGCCGTTCATGATCGTCTTCACCGACAGCACGCCGGCGGTCACCCCGATCGACCCGCAGCCGATGCTCGCGTGGCTGCACCGCGAGGCCGTCGTGCTCCAGGCCCGGGGCACGGCGTTCGGCGAGCAGGTCTACCTCTGCACGCGGGGGCGGCGACACCCGATCGTCTCGGCCGCTCGGCTCGAGGAGCTCGGATTCCGCTGGCCGGCCGACGTGCAGCAGGTCCCGGAGCGGCTGCTGGCCAGCTACGCCCCGGCAGGCGGTATCCCGGCGCCGCGCACCGGGATCGTCGACTTCGACGCGCTCGGCGACGCGATGGAGATTCGCGAGGCGATCGCGTCGTCGCTCGACGGCTTCGGACTCGAGATCGGCGCGGGCGCCAGTCCTTTTCCGGTGCCGCCCCGGTGCCGCGTGATCCATGGCGACCGGCTCACCTACGACGAGCTCCGCGCCGAGCCCTATCCCGGCCAGCGGCTGCACGACCTGGTAATCCCCGACATCGCCACCGACTTCGACACGATCGAGAACGTGGCCGACGAGAGCCTCGACTTCATCGTCGCCTGCCACGTGATCGAGCACACCCGCAACCCGATCGGATCCATCGCGGCCGCCTGGCGGAAGCTGAAGCCGGGTGGGAAGCTCGTGCTCGTGGTGCCCGACAAGGAGCGGACCTTCGACCGCCTGCGGCCGGTCACCACGCTCGAGCACCTCGTGGAGGATCACCGGGCCCCCGACCGGGCCCGCGACTACGCCCACTACGAGGAGTTCTACACGCTCGCGCAGCCCGTGCCCGAGTTCGCCCGCGAGGCCGAGGTGGCGCGGCACTTCGCCGAGGGCTACGCGATCCACTACCACGTCTGGACGCACGACACCTTCGCCGAGATGCTCGAGCACGTCGACCGCGAGGTCTGCCCGTGGTCGCACGTCTGGACGCATCCGGCCGTGGCCGATGAGTCGCGGTGCATCGAGTTCTACGCCGTGCTCGTGAAGTGAGCCCGGGCGTGGCGGCTGCGGTATCCTGACGAGCGGCCACCGCGTGCCGCGGGGCAGTCCCCAGGATCCGCCATGCACCCCACGCTCGTCCGCGCCATTCGCCTGCAGTGCCCCCGGTGCGGCGAGGGGAGCCTGTTTCGCGGCCTGTTCCGCATGCACGACGCCTTCCCTGCATGCGGTGCCAGCTTCAAGCGGGAGCAGGGGTTCTATCTCGGATCGATCTACATCAACTACGGCGCCACCGTGATCGGCACCGGGGCCCTGTACGCCCTGCTCGTGCTCGCCCTCGGCTGGTCGCACGAGGCGGCGCTGGCCGCCTGCCTCGCCGCGGCGGTGGTGTTTCCGGTGGTGTTCTTCCGCTGGGCCCGGAGCCTGCTGCTCGCGCTCGATGGAGCCGTGAACCGGCAGCAGCGGGCCGGGACCGATGCCGTGGCCGACGCGCAAAGCCTGGCCGGCGACGACGCCCGCGCCGGCTGCGCGATGGGCGTGGCTCTCGCGTTGATCCTGCTCTTCGGGCTCGGGATGGCGATCGTCACGATCATTTTCGCGGGCAACGCCGAGGCCGCGGAGGTCGTGCCGACGGTCGGCTCGATCGAGCGGCTCGACCCGCGGCTCGACGGCCTCGTGCCGCCTGACGCCGTGATCGAGGTGCTGGCAATGGGCTTCGACTGGGCGGAAGGCCCCGTCTGGCTGCCGGCCGCCGAGGGCCGCGAGGCCTGCCTGCTGTTCTCCGACATCCCGCGAAACCGGATCAATCGCTGGCGGCCCGGCAGGGGCGTCGACGTCTTTCTCGAGCCATCGGGCTTCAGCGGCCCCGATCCGTACGGCCGCGAGCCGGGCTCGAACGGTCTCGCCCTTGACCGCGAGGGTCGGCTGCTGCTCTGCGAGCACGGCGATCGCCGCGTGTCGCGGCTCGAGCGGGATGGGGGCCGGCGGACGCTCGTGGACGCGTTCGAGGGCAGGCGGCTCAACAGCCCGAACGACGTGGCCGTCCACTCGTCGGGCGCGATCTACTTCACCGATCCTCCCTACGGCCTGCCGAAGCAATGGGACGACCCACGGCGGGAGCTCGACTGGTGCGGCGTCTACCGCCTCGGTATCGACAGCCACCTCACGCTCGAATGTCGCACGATGACCAGGCCCAACGGCATCGCCTTCTCGCCAGACGAGCGGACGCTCTACGTGGCCCAGTCGGATCCGCGGGCACCGCTCTGGAAGGCCTTCGCCGTTCGCGACGACGGCACGCTCGACGAGGGCCGCACCTTCTTCGACGCCACGGTGCTCGCCAAGGACCGCCGCGGCATGCCCGACGGCCTCAAGGTGGACGCCCGCGGCAACCTCTTCGCCACGGGCCCGGGTGGCGTGCTCGTGATCGCCCCCGACGGCACCCATCTCGGCACGCTGCTCACCGGCCAGGCCACGGCCAACTGCACCTTCGGTGAGGACGGCCGCACGCTCTTCATCACGGCCGACTCGCTCCTCTGCTGCGTCCGGCTCACCGCACCCTAGGACGGTCAGCCTGGCCATCCGTTTCGCCGACAGAGTGACACCCCGCTGCCCCGGAGGCTTGCCAATCTGTACACCGGTCATGTACAGTGGTCTTCATGAAGATCAACGCCTCTGCATTCAAGGCCCGCTGCCTGCGGCTCCTCGACGAGGTCAGCCGAACGGGCGAGGAACTCGTCATCCTCAAGCGAGGGCGGCCGGTGGCCCGTCTGGTACCGGCGCGCGACGACAAGGCGTGGCTCGCCCTTCGCGGCCGCGGAGCGTTTACGGGAGATCCGTTCGCAAGCGTCGTCGAGGAATCGGAGATCGACGTCTTGCGATGACGAAGTCGCCGCTTCTCGACACGCACGTCTGGGTCTGGTGGATGCTCGGCGATCCCCGGCTTTCTGACCGCGAGCGGACGGTGCTGGATGACCTTCCGAGCGGTCAGCGACCCCGCCTCTGCGATATCAGCCTCTGGGAGGTTGCGATGCTCGTCCAGCTCGGTCGGCTACGACTCGACGATGCCCTCGAGGATTGGTTGCGCGTGGCCGCTTCGCCAGCCACGATCGAAGTGATCCCCATCACGCCCGCCATCGTCGCCGAGATGAATCGCTTACCGGCGACTTTTCATCAGGATCCTGCCGATCGACTCATCGTGGCCACGGCCCGAGCCGGCAGGCTGCCGTTGGCCACGCATGACACTCGCATCCGCCGATCACGGCAGACGTCACTCTGGGTGGCGTAGTCGCAGAATCGTACGGTCCACCCCCCACGCGGGGCCGCACGGGCCGGAAGCAGACCCCGCGTGCCACGATTCAGACGATCCCGCAGCTCTCGAGCAGCGCGATCACGGCGTCGACGCACTTCGCCACCGGCCACTCGTGGGTCGGCAGCACGAGATCCGGCTTCGACGGCGGCTCGTAGGGGGCCGACACGCCGGGGAAGTTCGTGATCTCGCCGGCGTCAGCCTGCGCGTAGTGGCCGTCGGTGTCGCGGGCACGACAGACCTCGATCGGGGCGGCGAGGTGCACGACCACGAACCGGTCCCGGCCGATCCGCTCCGCGGCCTTCCGCCGTACGTCCTCGTCCGGGGCCACGAACGCCGCCAGGCAGATCACGCCGGCGTCGTTGAACAGGTGGGCCACCTCGACGGACCGGCGGAGGTTCTCGCTCCGCTCCCGCGCCGAGAAGCCAAGATCCTTGCTGATCCCCTGCCGCATCGCCGTGCCGTCGAGCACCACGACCGCCCGGCCCGCGTCGAAGAGCCGCCGCTCAAGAGCCCGAGCGAGCGTGCTCTTGCCAGCCCCCGGCAGGCCCGTGAGCAGCACCGTGGCCGGCTTCTGGCCGAAGCGAGCCTCCCGCTCGGCGGCGGTCACGTCGCTGGTCCGATCCGCGGCCGTCTCGGCACCACCCCACTCGACCTGCGACTCCTCCTCGGCCTCACGGTCGAGGATCATGCCGGCCGCCACCGTGGCGTTGGTCAGCCGGTCGATCATGATGAACGCGCCGGTGGAGCGGTTCTTGCGGTAGGCGTCGAAGGCGATCGGGCTCGTGAGCGTGACGCCGCAGCGGCCGATCTCGTTGAGGGCGAGGGTCGGCGCGGGCTGGCGATGGAGGGTGTTGACGTCCACGCGGTAGCGGAGGCTCGTGACGGCGCCGGGCACCACCTTCGTCGTCTGCTTGAAGAGATACTGCTTCCCGGGCACGAGCGGCTCCTCGGCCATCCACACCACCGTGGCGTCGAAACGGTGGTCGACCTTGGGCACGTTACCCGGCCGCACGAGCATGTCGCCGCGGCTCGAGTCGATCTCGTCCTCGAGCGTGAGCGTGACCGACTGCGGGGCGAAGGCCTCCGCCAATTCCCCGTCGAAGGTGACGATGCCCTTCACGCGGCTCCGCTTCCGCGACGGCAGCGACATCACCTCGTCGCCCTTGCGGATGATGCCGCTGGCCAGCGTGCCGGCGAAGCCGCGGAAGTCGAGGTTCGGCCGCAGCACGAGCTG
>JBJTRH010000436.1:0-8014 GCA_046076065.1 Planctomycetaceae bacterium
TCTCGCGGCATCCGCTGCTCGGCATGGAGTTTCGCGCCTACCAGGCCTTCTGGCGGCTGGCCGGTATCGATCAGATTCACGTCAACGGCCTGCAGAACAAGTTCTGCGAGGCCGACGACTCGGTCGTTCGCTCGATCGAGGCGTGCCTCGAGCCACGCGGCCCGCACCGTCCCCTGATGCCGGTCGTGTCGTCGGGCCAGTGGGGCGGCCAGGCTCCCGAGACCTACGCCCGCACGAAGACGGTCGATCTCATGTATCTTGCCGGCGGCGGCATCCTCGCGCATCCGGGTGGTCCGTCGGCCGGGGTGACGGCGCTTCGGCAGTCGTGGGAGGCGGCCGTGGCGGGCGTGCCGCTCGCCGAGTATGCGGGCCAGCGGCCGGAACTGCGGCAGTCGCTCGAGTTCTACGGCGCCCTGCCCAAACCCGGCTGACGCGAGTCGCACGGAGCCCTTCCATGGATTTGGCCTACTACGGCGACGACTTCACCGGCTCGACCGACGTGCTCGAGTCGCTCGCGGTCGCGGGGGTCGACGTCGAGTTGGTCGTGGATGACTCGCCGCATGCGATTCTTTCGTCTCGAAGCGTCCTCGGCCTCGCCGGCATGAGTCGCACGTTCTCTCCGCAGGAGATGGACACTCGGCTCCCCGGTGCGTTCGCAGCGCTCGCGGCCGCGAAGCCGCGGTTTTTGCATTACAAGGTCTGCTCGACGTTCGACTCGTCCGCCACGGTGGGCAGCATCGGCCGGGCGGTCGAGATCGGCCGCCGCGTGCTCCCCTCGCGATGGACACCGCTGGTGGCATCGGCGCCGCATCTCGGCCGCTGGTGCGCGTTCGGCAACCTGTTCGCGCGGTCAGGACTCGGGAGCCCGGCCTACCGGCTCGACCGGCATCCCACGATGAGCCGGCATCCGGTGACGCCGATGGACGAGGCGGATCTCCGGCTGGTGCTCGCCCGGCAGACCTCGCTGCCGGTCACGCTCCTCGATCTGCCGACGGTGGAGCAGGGGGCCGACGCCACGATTGCGGCTGTCGAGCGGGCCCCCGAGGGCATCGTGCTCTTCGATGCCGCCACCAACGCCCACCTCGCCACGATCGGCCGGGCGCTCGACACGATGCAGCGCCGCGTTGCCGCGCCCCTGTTCGTGGCCGGCTCCTCGGGCGTCGAGGCGGCGCTCGTCGCTGCCGGCGCCGTCGGACCCTCCGAGGACAGCGCGCCCGCCCGACCTCTGGAGTCACTGCCCTCGGGCCCGCTCCTCGTCATCTCGGGCAGCCGATCGCCAGTGACCGCCCGACAGGTCGACGAGGCCCTCCGCGCCGGCTTTCGCGACGTGCCAATCGTCGCCAGCGACGTCGACGCGGCTCACGACGCCGCCGTGGCGAGCGCAACTACCGCGCACCGCGACGGACGATCCGTGATCCTCCGCACGGGCGACGGCGACTGGTCGATGCTGGCCGGCGAAGCGTTGGGTAAACTGCTTGGTCGGGTCACGCGGAGGATTCTTGAAGCGGGTTCGGTTCGTCGCGTGGTGGTCGCCGGCGGCGACACGTCCGGCGCGGTGGCCCGCGAGCTTGGAATCTCCTCGCTGCGATTCATCGGCCCGCTGGCCCCCGGAGCGCCGTGGTGTCGCGTGACGAGCTTGCGGCCCGCGATCGCAGGGGCTGCGTTCGCGTTCAAGGGAGGCCAGGTCGGTCACGAAAACCTTCTGGTCATAGCACGAGAAATGAGGGCTGTACCTGCATGATCCGCCGTTCCGCCATCGCCGCTGCCATCGCCCTCCTGGTCGCTGGCTGCTCCAGGCCGGCTCCCTCGACCGCGCCGGCCGTTACCGCCGCATCGGCGAAGCCTGCCGGCACGCCGAAGGTCGCCGTCGTGATCTCCACGCTCAACAACCCGTGGTTCGTCGTGCTCGGCGAGACGGCCAAGGCCCGCGCCGAGGAGCTCGGCTACGAGGCCACGATCTTCAACTCCGAGAACGACACGGCCAAGGAGGCCTCGCACTTCGAGAATGCCCTCGCCGGCGGCTACCAGGCGATTCTCTTCAATGCGACCGACTCCGATGGCTCGATCGCCAACGTTCGCAAGGCGAAGGCGGCCGGCGTGCCCGTGTTCTGCATCGACCGCGAGATCAACGCCACCGACGCGGCCACGTCGCAGATCCTCTCGGACAACCACGGTGGCTGCGTGGCCCTCGGCCAGGCGTTCGTGGAGCAGCTCGGCGAGAAGGGCACCTATGTCGAGATCCTCGGCTACCTCGGCGACAACAACGCCCACAACCGTAGCAAGGGATTTCACGAGGTGGTCGACAGTTTTCCCGATTTGAAGATGGTGGCCCAGCAGGCGGCCGACTTCGACCGGGCCAAGGCGCTCGAGGTCATGGAGACGCTCCTGCAGAAGCATGGCGACGGGCTCGACGCGGTGTTCTGCGGCAACGATTCGATGGCGATGGGCGCGTACCAGGCCGTCTCCGCCGCCGGCCGTGACGACGTGAAGGTCTTCGGATTCGACGGGGCCGACGAGGTGGTGAAGCTGATCGCCGAGAAGAAGATCGCGGCCACTGGCATGCAGTTTCCGAAGAAGATGGCGAGGCAGGCCGCCGAATACGCCGACGAGTGGATCAAGGGGAAGCGCGACTTCCCACAGAAGATTCCGGTCGCGGTCGAGGTGGTCACGGCGGAGAACGTCGGCGAGTACGGCGACTACGGGGCGAAGGACGATTCCCGCCCGGCCAGGAACTGACGCTTCGCCCCAGGCCGCCCGCATGCCCGTTTCCCCGTCACCGCGGTCGAGTGTCCGCTGGATCGTCGTCGCGGCGATGCTGGCGGCCATCGGCGGGCTGCTCTGGCGGTTTCCGCTCGTCCGCATCCGGCGGCTCGCCGACGCGACGACGACCGACGCGTTCGACCCCCGAGCCTTCGCCGAGCGTTTCTGGACCGATGACCTTGCGCCCGCCCTCGCCACCGCGAGCGACGCAGGCAAGGTGCTCGCCGCGATCCGCCGCGACGGAGCCGCGGCCTGCCGGTCGCTCGGCCGCTCCGTCGGCCTGAGCCGCACCTGCCTCTACCTCGTCCGGGGCGCGGGCACGATCGCCGAGGTCGGCGTTGCAGGCTGCCGGGTGAAGCTCGACGGTGACACCGGCGAGGTCTTGATCGCGACGGGCCTGGTGTTCGGCACGGCAGTCCGCGACGTGACCGGCACCGTCGATCCGGCGTCGCGGACCGACTCCCGCGAACTCGCGGCTGCCGCGACCGAGATCAACCGGCTGGTGCAGGACCGCGTCGTCGCGCCGCTCAAGGCTGGGGCGAAGGTGCGCGGGCGGGTCGAGTTCGTCGCCTGCGGCCAGGTGCAGGGTGCGCTCCCGGCCGGAAAGCCCTGGAAGCTCGTCCCACTCCGCGTCGACCTCGCCGACGGCCCTCCGACCGAGCCGGAGCCGCAACCATGACGTTTCCCTCGGCATCGCCGCCGCTGCTCCAGGCCCGCGGCATCTCCAAGGCGTTTCCCGGTGTGCAGGCGCTCGCCGCTGCCGGCATCACCGTGCACTCCGGCCGGCTCACGGCCCTGCTCGGCGAGAACGGCGCCGGCAAATCGACGCTGATGAACATTCTCGCCGGCGTGTTTCCGCCCGACGCCGGCTCCATCGCCCTCGACGGCCGGCCCGTCGCGTTCCGCTCGCCCCGCGATGCCCAGGCCGCGGGCGTGTCGATCATCTTTCAGGAAATGAACCTTGTGGGTGGCCTGTCGGTCGCCGAGAACATCTTCCTCGGCCGGCAGCCATTGACACCCTGGGGGCTCGTCGATCGACGGCGAATGCACGCCGACACCCGCGACCTGCTCGCCACGCTCGACCTCGACGTCGATCCAGCGATGCCGGTGGAGCGACTCAAGGTGGGCATGCGCCAGATGATCGAGATCGCGAAGGCCCTCTCGTTCGAGTCACGGCTTCTCATTCTCGACGAGCCGACCTCCGCCCTCACCGAGCACGAGGTGGAGACGCTCTTTTGCGTGATCCACCGGCTCAAGGCCCGGGGCGTGGCGATGATCTACATCACGCACCGTCTCGACGAGCTGCCGCACATCGCCGACGACGTGACGATCTTCCGCGACGGCGTGCTCGTGCACGAGGCGGCCTTCGCCGCCGCGGATCGCGGCGACTACATCCGCCGGATGGTGGGCCGCGACCTCGCTGACCTCTATCCCCATTCCGCCACGTCACCAGGCGGCCCGCTCCTCGAGATCGAGAGGCTCACGCTCGCCCGTGACGGCGGCGGACAAGCCATCGTCGACGACGTGTCGCTCACAGTGCATGCCGGGGAGGTGGTGGGGCTCTTCGGCCTGATGGGGGCGGGGCGCACCGAGCTTCTGGAGGCGGTCTACGGCCTGCATCCGTGCTCGACGACAGGCCGGATTCGCGTCGGGGGTGTCGACACCACGTTCCGCTCGCCACGTGACGCGCTCGCCGCCGGCCTCGCGCTGGCCCCCGAAGACCGCAAGGCCGACGGCCTCGTGCTCGGGTCGAGCGTGGCGGAGAACATTTCGATGGCCTCGCTCGAGCAGGTGACCCGGGCCGGGATCGTGAGCCGACGCCGCGAGCACGATCGGGCTCGTGAGGCGGTGTCGCGGCTGGCGATCAAGACGCCCTCCACCGCGCAGGCGGTGGGCACGCTCAGCGGCGGCAATCAGCAGAAGGTGGTGCTCGCAAAAGGCTTGGCCTGCGGGCCGCGCGTGCTTCTCCTGGATGAGCCGACACGCGGCATCGACATCGGGGCGAAGCGGGAAATCTATGGCCTCATCGATGAACTTGCCTGCGGCGGCATGGGGATCCTCGTGGCGTCTTCGGAACTCCCGGAGATCCTCGGAATCGCCGACCGCATCCTGGTGCTCGCGGAGGGACGCGTGACCGCCGAGTTCCGCCGCGGCGAGGCGACCGAGCAAACCGTTCTCCATGCGGCCATTCCTTCGACCCGCGGTGCCGCCGTCGCTTGACGGCCCGAGCCTGTCTCTCCACGATCCCCACCAAGCCCTTCACGCCGCTCCCGATGACGCCTCTGCCGACCACCGTCGAACCGTCCCGCGCCGCCGCGAGCGGCCGGGAGCATCTGCTGCGGCTCGCCGTGCAGTTCCGCTCGGTGCTGGCGCTCGCCATCCTGGTGGCCTTCCTCAGCCTGGCGACGGAATCCTTCTGGTCGGAGAAGAACCTGCAGAATGTGCTCCGTCAGATCTCGGTGAACCTCTGCCTCTCGGTGGGCATGACACTGGTGGTGCTCACTGGCGGCATCGACCTCTCGGTCGGATCGACGCTGGCCCTCGCGGGCGCCGTGGCGGCGGGGCTCGCGAGGACGGGCCTGCGGTTCGAGCGCTTCGACACCCTCATCGAGTTCACGCCCGTGGGGGCGATGCTGGCCGGCGTGGCGACCGGGCTCGTCGTCGGGTTCGTCAATGGCGTGGCGGTCACCTCGTTCCGGCTGCCGCCATTCGTGGCCACGTTGGGCATGCTGAGTATCGCCCGAGGCCTGACGATGCTCTGCACCGGCGGCAATCCGGTCCACGACCTCGGCCCCACGTTCTCCTTCCTCGGCAACGGCCGGCTCGACGCCCTGCCGATGCTCGGCTGGGTGCCGATGCTGACCGTCGTGGCCGGGGCACTCGCGGCACTGATCGCCGTCGTCGCCGGCCACACCCGCTTCGGCCGCGGACTCTACGCCGTGGGGGGAAACGAACGCGCGGCGGTCGTGAGCGGCCTGCCGGTCGCGTCGATCATTCGCGGGGCGTACCTCTGGTGCGGTGCACTCGCCGGCGTGGCAGGGGTGCTGCTCGCCTCGCGGCTCAACGCCGCCACGCCCGACGCGGGCGTTGGCTATGAGCTCGACGCGATCGCCGCGGTGGTGATCGGCGGAGCCTCGCTCGGCGGCGGCCGCGGCACGATCGGCGGCACGGTGCTCGGCTGCCTCCTGATCGGTGTGCTCAACATCGGCCTCGTGCTCCTCGACGTGTCTCCCTATTGGCAGCAGGTGATCAAGGGCCTCGTAATCCTCGCCGCCGTCGCCCTCGACCGCTCCACCTCCCGGAGATCCGCATGACCCCGCCCCTCCGCCGCCTCGGCCTCGTTCACACGTCCGCGACCCTCGTGCCCACGTTCGAGCAGCTCTGTCGCGAGCGGCTGCCGGGCGTCGCGATCTTCAACATCGTCGACGACAGCCTCATCAAGGACGTGATCGCCCACGGCCGGCTGCGACCCGCGACGGCCCGCCGCGTGGTGCAGCACGTCGCCGCCGCCGAGGCCGCCGGGGCCGACACGATCCTCGTGACGTGCTCCTCGATCGGCCGCGCCGTTGAGGCGGCTGCCACGCTCGTCGACGTGCCGGTGCTGCGAGTGGACCGGCCAATGGCGGAGCGGGCCGTCGCCACGGCACAGAGGGTCGGCGTGATCGCCACGCTGCCCACCACGCTCGATCCGACGGCCGATCTGATCGGGCGGTGTGCCGCAACCGCCGGCAGGGAGGTGACGGTCACGGCCCGGCTCTGCGACGGCGCATTCGACGCCCTGATGGCCGGCGACGCCGCCACCCACGACGCGAAGGTCGCCGCGGCGCTCGAGGAGCTCTCGGCCAAGGTCGACGTGTTCGCCCTGGCGCAGGCGTCAATGGCCCGCGTCGTCGCCACGCTCCCGCCCGACCCGAAACGGCGACCGATCCTGGCGAGCCCGCCCCTCGCGATCGACGCTCTCGCGGCACACCTCGCGGCGACGTCGGACAGCCCCAAGGAGTCGTCGTGTCAGACCCGCTGAAAGTGATCTCACGAGCCAGCCTCGCCGTCGCGGCCATCGCGGCCCTCCTCGCCGCCGGTGCGTGGGCCGCCGGCCGGCCCGACCTCTGGCAGCCAGCCGCCGTCGCGGCCAGCGTCGCCGCGGCGATCGGCTGCCGCGCGATCCCGGCGCTCGTCACCTATCAGTTCACCGTCTGGGTGCTCGTCACCGTCGTGATCGGCATGCTCTATCCGCAGCAGTGCCTTTCCGTGGGCGGCCTCGACATGAAGAACAAGCACCTGCTCACCGGCATGATCCAGCTCGTGATGTTCGGCATGGGCACCCAGATGACGATCGCCGAACTGAAGTCCGTGAAGCGGATGAGCTACCCGCTGTTCATCGGAATCCTGCTCCAGTTCAGCGTGATGCCGGTGGTCGGCTGGGGCATTGCCAAGGCCCTGGGCATGCCGCCCGAGATCGCCGCGGGCGTGGTGCTGATCGGTGCCTGCTCCAGCGGTCTGGCCTCCAACGTGATGTCGTACATCGCCGAGGCCAACCTGCCGCTCTCGCTCGCCCTGACGGCGATCGGGACGGTCACGGCACCCGTCACCACGCCCTTCTGGATGTGGCTGCTGGCGGGGAAGTGGACCCCGATCGACGTGGTCGGCATGACGATGGACATCATCAAGATCGTGATCGTGCCGGTCGGCGCCGCGCTGCTCCACGACTGGCTGCGGCATACCGCGCCGGGCCGGCGGCGGACCGTGATCGTGGCGTGCCTCCTTCCTCTGGCCGCGGCGCTGGCGACGTGGCTTGGCGGCCTCTGGTCGCTGCCGCTCACGGACGCGGGCGAACCCACGCGACCCGCGCTCCTCGCCATCTACGCCGCCGGAGCGGTGCTCGTCGGCATCGGCTATCACCTGCTCTGGCAGGCCTGGCACGGCGTCGAGCGGTGGATGCCGGCGGCGGCCATGTTCGGCATCCTGTTCGTGACCCTGATCACGATCGCGAAGGGCAGGGGCCAGCTCATGGATCTCGGCATGGAGCTGTTCGTGGCGTCGGTGCTCCACAACGTGGTCGGGCTCGCGCTCGGCTACGCCATCTGCAAGCTCTCCCGCGTGGACGAGCGCTCCTCACGCACGATCGCGATGGAGGTGGGCATTCAGAACGGCGGAATGGCGTCGGGTCTGGCCAACGAGATGGGTAAGATCGACACCGTCGGCCTTGCGGCGGCGGTGTTTATCCCCTGGATGAACATCTCGGGCTCACTGCTCG
>JBJTRH010000437.1:0-4023 GCA_046076065.1 Planctomycetaceae bacterium
CCTGGCTGCGTTTGGCGGCATACGCCGGCTCTCGGGGCATGGGCAACCCCGAGCTGAGTTCATGCTCCAGGAAGCGTAACGCCGTCAGGCGTACGGCTGCCGACGAGCGGGCGTTGCTATCGCGTCACTCCGCGCCCAGCACCGCGCCGGGGAGCAGCGGGCTGCCCCGCAGGAAGTCGGCCGCGGGCATGCTGCGGCGCCCCTCCGGCACCACCCGCGTGATCACGAGCGCCGTGCCGTTGCCGCAGGCCACCACGAGCCGGCCGCCGGAGGTATCGAGCACGGTGCCCGGCGCGACGCCGCTCGCGGCGGCGGGGTGCGCCGCGAGTTCCACGTCGTCGCGCACGAGCCGCTGCCGCTGGCCGTCGCCCCGCGTGACGAAGGTCGTCAGCCGGGGCCATGGCTCGAGCGCCCGCCGCAGCCGTTCGAGCGTGGCGGCGGGCTGCGACCAGTCCACCAGCCCGTCCTGCTTCGCGAGCCGGGGCGCCCGAGTGGCCCGCGCCGCGTCCTGCGGGATGCCGATGCCGGCCACTGTGCCCGTCGCCGCGAGTGCCGCCTGCATCCGCTCCACGGCGTCGAGCACCGCGCCCGCGCCGAGCTCCGCGAGCCGCGGCTCGAGGTCGGCAGCCGTCTCCCTCGCGCCCACCGGCGTCGAACGGGCGGTGATCACGTTGCCGGCGTCGAGGGCGGGCGTCATGTGGATCACGCTCACGCCGCTCACGCCATCCCCCTCGCGGATCGCCCACTGCACGGGCGCCGCCCCCCGATGCCGCGGCAGCAGCGAGCCGTGGAGATTGATGCCGCCGAGCGGCGGCACGGCGAGCAGGTCACGGGACAGAATCTGGCCATAGTCGCAGACCACGAAAAGGTCGGGCCGCAGCGATGCCAGCGCCGCGACCACAGTGGGATCGTTCACCTTCTCGGGATCGAGGATGCCGATGCCGGCGGCCGTGGCGGCCTCGCGCATCGGGTTGGGTGGCGGCCGGCGGCCTGGGGGCGCCCGGTCGGGCCGCGTGACCACCGCCACGATCGCATGCGGCGACGCGAGCAGCGCCCGGAACATCGGCACAGCGAACGGACCCGTGCCCATCACGACGATGCGAAGCGGTGTCATCGGTCGGGCCCGCGCGGGATCCTGGTCAGCAGCGGGCCGCCTCGAGCCGGTCGAGTTCGGCCAGCAGGTCGACGTTGCCGGGCATCTCGCCGCGGGCCTGCTTCCCGAAAAACACCTCGCGGAACGTGTCGAGATCCCGTCGCACCTCGAGCGCCGCCGCCTCAGGCAGCCGGTCGGTGAACAGCCGCCCCTCGAGGTGATCAAACTCGTGCTGCACGACCCGCGAGAGCAGGCCGTCGAGGTCCATGCGGATCGGCTCCCCCTCGAGGGTGAAGGCCTCGACCACGATCTTCTGCGGCCGGCGCACGTCCATCCGCACACCGGGCAGCGAGAGGCAGCCCTCCTCCTGCACCGCCGTGCCCCGGGGCCGCGACAGCACCGGGTTGATGAACACGTGCTCCTCCCCCTCGTCGCGGCGGCCGGCACAGTTCACGACGAACAGCCGGTAGGGCAGCGCCACCTGGTTGGCGGCCAGCCCGATCCCCTGGGCCGCATACATGATCTCGAACATGCCGGCCACGGCCTCGCGGAGGCCGGCGTCGAGCCGGGTCACGGGCCGCGTCTTCCGCAGGAGCGCCGGATGGGGAAACTCCACGAGCGCGAGCGGGCCGATCACGGCGGGGTCGGGGGCGGAGGCGGGATTCATGGGCGGGACCGGAGGCAGAAAACCAACACCGCTGAATCATACCGCTCCGCGGCCGCGGTACGATGTGGCCATGCCCGCATCGGCCGATTCGCCCGGTTCCCCGTCGCCCCAGGCCAGCCCGCCGTGGTTCGCGCCCGCGGTCTTCGCTGCCACGGCCTGCGGCATCGGACGGGTGCCCTTCGCGCCCGGCACCTTCGGCGCGCTGCTCGGCGTGCCGCTGTCGATGGGCATCGCGTGGCTGGCGAGCCGCATCGCCCCCGACCCCGTCGGGGCACACGTCGCCGAGGTGGGGCTCGTGACGGCCATCTGCATGCTCGGCATCCCGATCTGCTCGCGGGCCGCGGCGGCCATGGGCCGCAAGGATCCCGGGGCGATCGTGCTCGACGAGGTGGCGAGCATGCCCTTGGCGGTGCTGTTCGTGCCCCCCGCGGCCCGCACCCCGGCACTTCTCGCCGTAGCGTTCGTGCTCCTGCGGATCTTCGACATCGGCAAGCCGTTTCCGTGCCGCCAGCTGGAGCGGCTGCCCGCGGGCCTCGGCATCATGGCCGACGACTGGGGGGCGGCGGCGTGGACGGCCGCGTGCCTGGCCGTGGCCCGTTGGCAGCACTGGATCTGACGCCGCCTCGGGCGGTCGAGCGTGGCATGCGCATCCTGCTCGTCGATCACGGCCGCTGCGATCCGCCGCAGGCGCGGCTGCATTCGCTCCGCGAGGCGCTCGAGGCGACCGGCGACACGGTCGCCATCTGCGGCCCGTCCACGATCAACGCCTTCGAGGAACAGCCGCCGGGCATGCACGGCATCCACCTCCACGACGTGGCGGCGGCCTCGCGGGAGTTTCTCGCCGCGGTCCGCGACGGCTCGCCGGAGGCGTTTCTCCGCGTGGTGCCCGCGGTGCCGGCGAGGCTGCTCGGGCTCGCCCGCGAGACCGCGCGGCAGATCATCGCGGAGGCCGCCGACGCGATCTTCCCGGACGTGATCTTCGTGCTCCACGCCGGCATCCTCGCCGACCTCGCGATCGAGACGGGCGCGCCGGTCGTCGTGCACGTGTCGGCGGTCGACCTGGAGGCGGCGGCGGCGCGGCCATCGCTCAAGCGGCTGGTGCTCTCCGCGATCGCGTCGAGCGACCGGATCATCGCGGCCGACGAGTCCGTCGCCGCCACGCTCACGGCGTGGCTGGGCGGCGACGCCGACGTGCGATCGCGGCGGGACCTCTGGCCCTTCGACGCGACCTCCGCGCCGCAGGTGGCCGAAGCGTGCCGCAGGGCACTGGCCCGCCGCCGCGGCGACGCCTGACGGTAATACGCTCCGCCCGAAAACGCCGACCGCGAGCCGAGCCAGCACCAGGCCTGAACTCAGCGAAGGGCTACCAGTGCCCCGTCGCCGGCGTATGACGCCAAGCGCAGCCAGGATGGCGAAGCGCCGGCGGCATCCGAGCGAGCCGAGGCCACGATGGCCGAGGTAAACGTCCGGCGACGGGGCACGGGCAGCCCCGAGCCTCACGAACGTCCAGCAACTCCCGCACCCCCGCCTCGCATCGCCGCGGCATCTCCCTGCTCGAACTGCTCGCCGCGATGGCCGCCGCGTCGGTGGTGATGGGCACGGCCATGTCGCTCGTCCACACGAGTTACCGGTTCGAGTCGCGATCGCGGGTCGCACGGGCCGACGAGCACGTCGCCCTGCGGCTCGCGCGGCAGTTCCGCACCGACATCCACGAAGCCCGCTCCGCAACCCTGTCGCGAGCCCCAGCCGCCGATGCCCCGCTGATCGTGCTCGCGAGCCCTGCTGGCCGCATCACCTATCGCCCCGTCGCGCAGGGCCTCGTGCGGATGACGCATCCAGTCAGTGGCCCGCCCACCCGCGAGGAGTTTCTCGTGTCGAGGCCGATCGCGTGGACGGCCGCGGCGGAGGGCTCGCTCATCACGCTCAGCGGCAGTTCCTTGGACAACGGCCGCCGGCCGCAGCTGGCGATCGACATGGCCGCGGCCGTACCGCCCGGCGCGACCACGGCTCCCGACGACGGAGGCCGGCCATGAACCGTCGCCGCCACACTCGGTCGAGCTCATGCCCCCGCCGCCGCGGCAGCGTGATGGTGCTCGTACTCGCCTGCCTGGCGGTGGCGTCGGCGATCGCCCTCTCGATGCTCCGCGCCGCCACCATGAGCCATCGATCGCTTCGCACGGAGCGGCACCTGCGGCAGGTGGAATGCCTGCTCACGGCGGCGACGGCCACGGCCCACGCCCGCCTCGCCACGGGCAGCCCCGAG
>JBJTRH010000438.1:0-4558 GCA_046076065.1 Planctomycetaceae bacterium
TGAGGCGACGCGCCTGCCACGGGCTCTCGAGCAGCACCAGCGCCGTCGCCAGGCATCCGACGGCCGCGGCGATGCCCGCTCGCGCCAGCCACGGCCGCCACACCGGCGGCGGGGGCAGGGTCCGGCCGGCCATGCCGGCCAACGACTCCTCGCGACGGAGGTCGCTCGCGAACCAGAGATACACGCCGCCTGCCACGGCGAGCACCACCAGCGCCTTGAGCAGAAATCGAAGGGTGGCGTCGCCTTGCAGCAAGTTAATCACGACGTAGACCAGGTCGCCGGCCATGACGAGCGCCGTGACCAGGAGGGTGAGGTAGGCGAGAAACCGATACACCGGCGTGAGTCGCGACACCGGGTTGCGGGCCATGTCACGGGCGATGGTGCGCTGCGCAAGCACGAGGATCGGCAGGGCCACCACGAGCGTGGCCACGGCCCAGCGAAGCATGCCTTTCCACGCATAGTCGCGGTCGAGCGGGAGGGGCAGCCAGAGATTCACGAGCACGAACAGCGTCGCGCCGACGGCGAACGCGGCGTTGTAGAGGGCGACGAGCGCGACGAGGTGCAGGAAGGCATCGCGTGGCGAACTCGACACCCGCTTCCGCGGCACGGGCACCGGCAGCGACGACTCGGCGAATGCATCGAGCGCCAGCGACACCTCGCGGGGCGACCAGCCGGCGGCCCCGAGTTCACGGGACACGTCGGCCCGAGACAGCCCCTTTTCGAGGCAGTCGCGGACGAACGACACCAACTGCTCGGGGGCTGCGGCCATGGCTGGTTCTCCAGGGAACTGGGTGAGGCACGAATCCTAGGGCATGGCCCGGCCCGCGCGGTTCGCCACTGCCGGAACCATCGGAAAAACCGGCACGCGGCGTTTTTGACTGTTGCCAAGAGTGTGCCAGAGTTGAGCGGAGCCGGGCTGCATCCCGGATCCACCGCCGCTCGAAGGATCCGGCGGTCCCCCAGTGTCTGCCACGGAGGTTCCTCCCATGATTCGCGTGAAGCCCGTTCTGCTGTGTTCCCTGATCGCCTCGGCCGCGGTCCTGTTCGCCGCCACGTTCGCCGAGGCCGGATTCCGTCATCATCGCCACCTCGAGCCCGGCTGTGCCGCGGTCGAGCCCGGCTGTGCCGCGGTCGAGCCCGGCTGCTCGGCCTTCGAGCCGGCCTGTGCCATGGAGCCGTCGTGCGGGTGCGAGCCCGGCTGCGGCGCCGAGACGGTGTGCCCCACCAATCCCTGCATCAAGTATCGCCACAAGCACGCCTGCAAGCATCACCACTGCAACCAGGGCTGCTGCGGCGAGCCGACGTATCAGACCGTGCTCACGCCGACGAGCCCCGAAACCTGCCAGACCGTGGCGGTGCCGGTGTGCCTGCCGGCCTGCTGCCAGGGCTGCCCCTGCGAGGCGTCGCGGTGCACGCTCTTCGGCTGCGGCCAGGTGCGGTATGACTACTGCTGCGGCTGCTCGGTGATCATCCGCTTCCAGAAGTGCGGCGACATCCTGGTCATCTACGAAGGCTTCTGAGTTTACGGCCGCGGGGCCAGCCATGGCCCCCGCGGCCTCGAGCCCGTCGCGGGGCACGCCAACGGTGCCCTGGACGGGCGGCGGCCGCCTTCCGGGCGACCGTGAGGCGGCGCGACGCCCAGCCTTCAGAGTCGATGCGAGGCCCCGGCCCGGAGCGATCCAGGCCGGGGCTTTTCGTTTCGCCGCGGCGGGGCCGCCGCTGCTCAGCGGCGATCGCCGCGACGCAGTCGCGTGAAGAGGCTGCGGTAGTCGCCGGGGCGAACCGGCGTCACGCGGCCCGCGACCGGCTCGGCGTCGTCGGCGTCGTCCACGATCACGACCATGTCGGCGTCGTCATCGGCCGACTCCGCGGCGGGGGCGGTGGGCAGCTCGGGAGCCGCGGGCGGCGTTGGCGCGGCGGCGGGAAGGCTCGCCAGCAGGCGGCCGAGCGAGTGGCCTTCGCGGCTCTGCACGTGGGGCCGGTCGCGGAAGTCGCCCCGCCGCGACGTCGGAGGCTCGGTCGGCGACGGCGCGGGATGAAACAGCCCGGCGAACGGGTCGTGCTCGCCGCCCATGGTCAGTTCGACGTCGGGCCCGCTCCACAGATCACCGGCGGCGGTCTCCGTCCTCCCCGCCGCCGGGCCATCCGGCGGGGGAAGCGTCTGCACCATCGGTGAGTCGTCTTCGCCAACGCCGAACTCGATCATCGGCATCGCGTCGTCGCCGAGATCGGCCATCGCAAAGGCCGGTGCGGCCGGAGGGGCGTCGCAGGGGTCGAACCCGCCGGGTCGATGCGGTTCGAGTCCGAGCGGAGCGGGCAGCCGCTGGATCTCTCGCCAGGCCGTGGCGATGTCGGCGGGCGTCACCTGCCGGTCGCACTCCGCCACGAGCACGAGCGCCTGGTCGCAGAGCTGGTTGATCAGCCGCGGCACCCCGTCGGTGGCAGTAAACACGGCGTCGTCGCAGCCGGCCGCGAAGAGGCTGTCCCACGAGAGCCCCGCGGCGCGGGTCTGGGTGCGGAGGTAGGCCATGGTCTCGGCGTGGTCGAGCGGCTCGAGGTAGGCCCGCACGGCAACCCGCTGGGCCAGGCTCTCCATCCGCGGAGCCGTGAGCATCTCCTCGAGGCGCACCGTTCCGGCCAGCACGAGGTGCACGGCGGGCAGCGGGGTGGGCACGTTGGTGAGCAGACGCAGTTCCTCGACGAGCCGCGTAGGCAGCGTGGTGGCCTCGTCGACGAGGATCACGAGGCCCGAGCCGGTGGCGGCCAGGCCGCGGATCCGCTCCACGAGCGAGATCCGGAGTTCCGCCTCGTCGATGCCGCGGAAGGGCTCGCCGATCGCCGCGAGCACCGCCTGCCAAAGGGCGCGGCGGGTGCAGATGCTGGCGCCGGAGAGCAGCGCCACGTCGAAGTCGTCGCGCACGTCGTCGGCCACCTTGGCCAAGAGCAGCGACTTGCCCGTGCCGGGAGGGCCCACCACCAGCGCCACGCCCTCGCCCCGCCGGATGCACCGCTCCACCGACTTCAGGGCCGCGTCGATCTGCGCCGCCGGATGGTAGAACTGCGTCCGCGGGGCGGCCATGAACGGGCGGGTCGACGGGTGCCGGCTCGGGACGTGCATCGGGCGACTGGTTCCGGTGGGCCGCGGGCTCGGGCGCGAGATCGCGCCACGAGTGATGTCGACACGCGGCCGCGGCTTCCTCCACCACCCGATCCGCGCGTAGACTTTTCCGGTCGGGAGAATGCCGCGCCGGCTGCCGGTGGCGACGGCTGTGACGATTGCATGCGAGGCCGGGCCGTGATACCCAGACCGTTGTTTCACGTGAAGGTGTGCGGCGTGATGTCGGCCGACGATGCCCGGCTCGCTGCCGACGCGGGGGCCGACGCGATCGGGCTCAACTTCGTGCCCGGGTCGCCCCGCTGCCTCGACGCGGCCACTGCCGCGCGGGTGGCCGCGGCCGTGCCCGACGACGTGCTGGTGGTGGGCGTGTTCGCGGCGACGTCGGTCGCCCAGATGCGGCACGTGGCCGCCGAGGTGGGCCTCGATGCGATCCAGCTCCACGGACGACTCGCCGGCGAGGCCAGCGATACGCCCGACGTCTGCGGCGCCCTGTTCCCGCTCACCGTGATCCGCGCGGTGCGGCTGGCGGCCGACGGCTTCGACGCCGCCCGCGAGTGGCTCGCCGCGGCGGTCGCCGCCGGCAACGCGCCGGTGATGGCCGTGGTGGATGCGGCGGTGTCGTCGTCGGCCCAGGCCGGGGCCCTCGGTGGCACCGGAGCCGTGGTCGACTGGAAGGGCCTCGTGGCGGCGGGCGAACTCGGCATCCCGCTGGCGCTCGCGGGCGGGCTCACGCCGGACAACGTCGCCGCTGCCATCGCCGCGACCGGCGTCGAGGCCGTCGACACCGCCAGCGGCGTGGAGTTGGCTCCGGGCCGCAAAGACCCTGAAAAGGTGAGGCGTTTCTGCCGGGAGGCCCTTGCCGCCCTCGCCCGACCGCGGCGGTAGAGGCTTTGCTTCCCGGTGCAGACGGCTATGATCGGGGTGTCCGTCGCGGGCTTCTTCCGCGGCCGGCAATGCGACTTTTCGAGCTCCACCTTTCCAGTTCCACAGGAGAACACCGTGGCCCACGTCGAAACCCGCCTGCCCTATAAGGTTGCCGATCTCTCGCTCGCCGACTGGGGTCGCAAGGAGATCATGCTGGCCGAGAACGAGATGCCCGGCCTGATGGCGCTGCGGCAGAAGTACGGCCGCACCAAGCCGCTCACCGGGGCCCGCATCGCCGGCTGCCTCCACATGACGATCCAGACGGCCGTGCTGATCGAGACCCTTAAGGAGCTCGGCGCCGAGGTCACCTGGAGCAGCTGCAACATCTTCTCGACCCAGGACCACGCCGCTGCGGCCATCGCCAAGGCCGGCATTCCGGTCTACGCCTGGAAGGGCCAGAACAACGAGGAGTTCGACTGGTGCATCGAGCAGACGCTGTTCTTCCCCAGCGGTGAGCCGCTCAACATGATCCTCGACGACGGCGGCGACCTGACGTCGATGGTGCACAACAAGTTT
>JBJTRH010000439.1:0-19155 GCA_046076065.1 Planctomycetaceae bacterium
TACCAGGAGCTCCTGATGCTCCAGATCGCGCTGCGGATGCACCGGGCCCGGCAGCAGCGGAGCCAGGCGGCGCCGGTGATCGCGGTCGATGCCCGGCTCGACGCCCGGATTCGCGCGCGGTTTCCCTTCGAGTTCACCCCCGCCCAGCGCAGGGTGTGCGGCGAGATCGCGGCCGACCTCGCCCGATCGGAGCCGATGAACCGGCTGATCCAGGGAGATGTCGGCAGCGGCAAGACGGCCGTGGCGGTCTACGCCATGCTCGCGGCGGTGGGCACGAAGGTCGCGGCCGATGCCCCCGACCGCTTCCAGGCCGCGATCATGGCGCCGACGGAGCTCCTCGCCCGGCAACACCACCAGACGCTCACGCGGCTGCTCGCGGCGAGCGGCGTCGAGGTGGAGCTCCTCGTCGGCGGGCAGACGGCGAAACAGCGGGAGAAGGCGCTCGGCCGCATCGCCTCGGGCACCGCGGGCATCGTGGTCGGCACCCAGGCCCTGATCGCCGGGGCGGCGCGGTTCCGGCATCTCGCGCTAGTGGTGATCGACGAGCAGCACCGCTTCGGCGTGCTGCAGCGGGCGGTGCTCCAGCAGGGGCAGGCCGACCCGCACACGCTGGTGATGACGGCCACGCCGATTCCCCGCACGATCGCCCATGCGGTGTATGGCGACCTCGACGTCTCCACGCTCGACGAGCAGCCGCCGGGGCGGCAGCCGGTGGCCACCTACCGCGTGGGGCCCGACGACCTCGACCGCTGGTGGGAGTTCGTGCGGAAGAAGCTCGCCGGCGGCCGCCGCGGCTACGTGGTGGTGCCGGCCGTGGAGGAGTCGAAGCGGGAGCTGGCGAGCATTGCGTCGGCCTACGAGTCGCTCGCCAACGGCCCGCTGGAGGCGTTTCGTCTCGGCCTCGTGCACGGCCGGCTGTCGGCCAAGGAGAAGGCCGCCGTGATGGAGGAGTTTCGGCACGGCCGGCTCGACGTGCTGGTGGCGACGAGCGTGATCGAGGTGGGCATCGATGTGCCCGAGGCCACGATCATGACGATCCTCGACGCGGAGTCGTTCGGCCTCGCCCAGCTGCACCAGCTGCGGGGCCGCGTGGCCCGTGGGGCGACGCAGGGCCTCTGCGGCGCGGTGACGTCGTCGCAGGCCGATCCGCACCCCAGGGTCGACGCCTTCGTCGCCACGACCGACGGCTTCGCGCTCGCCGAGCAGGATCTGCTCCTCCGCGGACCGGGCGACCTCGTCGGCACCAAGCAGAGCGGCATGCCGCCGCTCTACCTCGCCGACCTGCTCCGCGACGGGTCGGTGGTGGCGGAGGCCCGCCGCGACGCCCTCGAGATCTTCGGCAAGGATCCGACGCTCGCCGACCCGGGCCTCGAGCGGCTCCGAAAACTGATCCTCGACCGCTGGGGCGATACGCTCGGACTCGGTACGATCGGCTGACCGTGCGGCCCGCGGCCGCGATGTTCTTCGACCCTTCCCAGGAGCGATCCATGTTCGCCCATGCCGCCGCCATCAAGTCGTATCTCGCCCCGCTGGTCGCCCTCGAGGTCGGTCAGCAGGTGCTGGGCCAGTCGGGATTCCAGATCTTCGATCCCCTCCAGCCCGGCAAGATCACCGTCGGCGGCGAGCATCCCTCGGGCGTGCTCGTCACGGTGGTCTCGATCGACTGCGAAGGGGGCTCCGCGACCGTCGTCAACGCCTTCAGCCCCCACGATCCGGCGGCCACCCAGCAGATGGCGGCGGCCGTATTCCAGGCGACCCAGGCCTCGTGAGCCCGGCGGCCGGTCAGCCCGCGGGTGCGGGAACGGCCCGCCAGCCGGCGTCGTCGCGAACCACGCGGCGGTAGAGCGTGTCGCGCTCCACCGGCTCCCGGCCGGCCTCGCGGATCAGCCGAGTGATCTCCTCCACCGAGAGCGTCTCGGGCGTCGTCGCACCGGCGTCGTGATAGATGAGTTCGTGGCGGACGGTGCCGTCGAGGTCGTCGGCTCCGTAGGCGAGCGACGCCTGGGCCGTGCCGATGCCCAGCATGATCCAGTAAGCCTTCACGTGGTCGAAGTTGTCGAGCACGAGGCGGCTGATCGCCATCGTCCGCAGGCTCATCGCCGGCGACGGCTTGGCGAGATGCGACAGCCGCGTGTTGTCGGGATGAAAGGCGAGCGGGATGAAGGTCTGGAACCCGCCGGTCTCGTCCTGCAACTCGCGGAGCCGCAGCAGGTGATCCGTGCGGTGAAAGGCGTTCTCGATGTGACCGTAGAGCATGGTGGCGTTGCTGCGGAGGCCGAGTTCGTGGGCAGTACGGTGGATGTCGAACCACTCCGCGGTGTCGGCCTTGTGCTCGCAGATCTTGTCGCGGATCTCGGGATGGAAGATCTCCGCCCCGCCGCCCGGCAGGCTCCCGAGGCCCGCATCCTTGAGCTCCACGAGGATGTCGCGTGTGGATCGCCTGGTGAGGTGCGTGAACCAGTTGATCTCGACCGGGGTCCATGCCTTGAGGTGGAGCGCCGGATAGGCGTCGTGGAGGATCCGGATGATGTTGAGATACCAGTCGTAGCCCTTCTGGTGGTGCAGGCCGCCGACGATGTGCATCTCCGTAGCACCCGCCTCGACTGCCTCGCGCCCTCGGGCGAGGATCTGCTCGTCGCTCATCACGTAGCCGCGGGCCTCGCGGAGGTCGGCCCGGAAGGCGCAGAACGTGCAGCGGTAGATGCAGACGTTGGTGGGATTGAGGTGCGTGTTGATGTTGTAGAACGCGAGGTTCCCGTTCTTCCGCTCGCGGACGAGGTTGGCCAGTTCGCCGAGTTCGTGCAGATCGACCCTGGGATCCCAGAGCGACTCCGCCTCGGCGGCGTCGAGCCGTTCGCCGGCCTCGACCTTGTCGCGGATCGCATCGAGGCAGGAGGTCGCGGCGTGGATCATGGGCGGTTGCCTCGGCAGGGATGGGCGGGGTGGGACCACAAGGAAAACCGCAGGCCGCGGGTTTTCGCAACCGGGACGGCCGCGGGGCTCGGAATCAGGGCCCTTGTGGCGGCGTTTTTCGCCGCGGGATCAGCCGGCGGCGCGCCGCAGCCCGGCCGCGACGTCCGGGGGCCCCGCCTGGAAGCCCTGGTGGATGGCCTGTCCGGGCATGGCCGAACCGGGCCGCTCCGGACGCTCCACGATCATTCTGCGGCCGATCGTCGCCGCCGCTGGCGGGGCTCCGGCGACGATCCGCTCGTAGAGGTCGTGCGTCGCCGCAGCGGCCTGATCCCATGCGTGCGCCTCGACGTAGCGCCGTGCGGCCGTGACGAGGCGGTGGGCGAGCCCGGCGTCGGTGGCGAGCTTCTCGGCCGCCCACGCCAGTTCGTCGACCATGCCCGGTGTCGTCAGCAGCATGCACGGCTGCTCGCGGCAGATGCCCTGGAACGCCGGGATCTTGCTCCCGATGATCGGCCGACCCGAGGCGAGAGCCCAGGTGATCGCCCCGGACGCCGCCAGCATCGGGTCGAGATAGGGGGCCAGGCAGACGTCGGTCGCGGCGTAGTACACGGTGGCGGCCTCCGGCGGCAGCCATCCGGTGATCGTCACGCGGTGCTCGAGGCCCAGCTTCCGGACGAGCCGGATGACGGCGGCGAGGGACCGGTCCTGCGATTCTGGATGCGCGCCGCCGCAGATCGCCAGCCGGAATCGGTCCGGAAGTTTCGTCAGCGCCCGCACCGCGACGAGGTGCCCCTTGTACCCTCCCACGAAGCCGAACATCGTCAGCAGGACGGAACTCGTGGGCAGGCCGAGCCGAGCCTTGGCCGAAAGGCCGTCGATCCTCAGATCCCGAGGCGGCAGGCACCCGTGCGGGATGATGTGGACCGCCTCCGGCTGCATCCGCTGGCGGATCAGGGCCCGGCGGGTGACGGGCGAATGCGCCACGGCGATGGCATGGCCCGATGCCGTCGAGAAGCAGCGGCTCACGTGGCGTCGCCACGCCCACCGGCGGCTCCAGTTGCGGGCCGCCCGCGCCGGTGACGGCGGCCACGGGCGCGGTTCGCATCCGAGCGGTTCGGTGTGGAACGTCGTCACCACCGGCCGGCCGGCATCGCGAATCATCCGGAGGATGCCGCCGAAGTTGCGGGCCGCGGACTTGTAGCTCGTGGCGTGTCCGAACAGCGAGTGCTCGTGCTGGACGTGAACGACGTCGTAGTCCCGCGCCCGCCCGGCGATGTCTGCCGTGAAGTCGCGGATGTCGCCGGCGGTGAACGTCGCCCAGAGGTGGGCAGCCACGGGGTAGACGTCGTTGCGGATTCCGAGTCCGTCGAGCGCCCCCAGCAGATTGGCGCAGTACGTCGCGATACCGCAGGGCACGTCCCAGGTGGACACGTGAAGCACTCGCATCGGCGGCGTTCCGGGCAGGGCGAGGCCGCGCCGGGGCGAACCGGCGGCCGGGGGGACGGGCTGTCGGGGGGAAGGTAGTCCGGTCGTCGATGCGACGACAACGCCAATACGCCTCGGAGAAAACGCGTCCGAAACCACCTCCGGCGCGGAGGCGGCCGGTCTTTTCTCCCGCCGCCCCGGCCGTCATCCTCCGGCACCCGGCATCGGCACCGGGTGGAATCCACGGCAGCACGGTGGTGGGTCATGCAGGCAACGCACGGAGCAGGTCACCCCACGATCGTCCTGTCGGGATTCTTCGGGCGGGGCAACTGCGGGGACGAGGCGATCCTGCAGGCCCAGTACGAGCTGCTTGAACCCCGGTTCACGGTCGTCATCAGCGTCGACGAGCGCGGCGCCTACGACGGATTCTGGAACTGGTATCCCTACGACCGGTGCCGGATCGTGCACCAGGCCAACCTCGGGGTGCTCGCCGAACCCGAGGTCGTGGGCATCCATGTCGGCGGCGGCGGGCTGCCGCACGGGTTCAACGCGGCCCAGGTCGTGCATGCCCGCAGTCTCGACAAGCCTGCCTTCCTCACAGGCGTCGATGCGCATCCGCCCCGCTCCTCGGCAGCCGCCGGCGCGATGGGCAGCTACCTGGGGCTGTTCGACCAAATTTCGGTTCGGTCCGCGGCGGCGTGGAGCACGATGTCGAGTCTCGCGCCCGGGTGCCATCAGGGCACGGACTGGGCGGTCGGCCTGCCCACCGACGGACCGGCCTTCGGGACGCGGTCGGACGACGTGCTGGTGACGATCCGCGAGTTCCCCGAGGAGTTCGTCACGGCGCGATACGTCGATGCCCTCGCGGAGCTGATCGCGATCCTCGCCGGCTCCCATGAACGGGTCGTGGCGCTGCCGTTCTGTCCGGAGGACGAGCGGTTCCTCGACCGCCTCGCTCCCGCGGCCAGCCTGCCACGTGAAGTCCACTGGTGGAACCCGCGCGGCATGCAGCGGTGCATCGCGGCCGCCCGTCGCGTGGTGAGCGTGGGGCGGCTGCACCCGCTCGTGTTCGCGGCGAACGTGGGCACGCCCGCGGCGTTCGTCGAGCCGCTCGCGCACGAGCCACGCTGGGCAGGCTGCACGAAGGCCCGCCAGCTCAGCGCCGAGCACGCCTGGCCGTACTATCGGAGCATTCGGGAGGCGATCGAGGATTTCGCCGCCCGCGGGTGCCCGTGGACGCCGTCGGGCTTCGCCGAGGATACCCATGGCCGCCGGCGGGCCATGGCCGAGCGGCTGACTGACGGGTTTGCTGCCGCCGGGGCCGGCCGCCCTGGGGGCAGGGCTCGCGCCGGATGACGCCTTGGGCGACGTCTCCGCCCCTCACCACCATGGTGAGGCGTTTCGCAGCAAGTGCGAAATGTTCTTCGTGAGGAGTGGGAATCGCCGGCGATCCCCACCTCACGAATGGGAAAGAATCGGCGGGGTCCTCGTTGTCGGCCCAGTATTCCGCCTGCGAAATGCAGACGCAGAGGTTTTTCGATGCGATTGGCACGGCGTTCGCTTTTGGGTTGGGCCGGTGTCGAAGGCCCCCCCTGTCGTCGAGGTTCGTCATGCTCGCTCGCCCCCTTTCGTTGCGGATGGTCGGACTGCTCGCCGCCGTGGCGGCCGCCTCGTGGCCCCTGGCCGCGTCGGCGGTTCCTTCGTCCGCCATCATGTACGGGGTCGACAACAACAGCGACATCTACGAGGTCGATCCGGTCGCCAAGACGTTCTCGCTGGCGCTCTCCAGCACCCTGACGAGCGGCACCTCGAACTCCCTCGCGTTCGACTCGGCCCGCGACCAGCTCTTCTTCATCGGCACGGGAACCAGCCTCTTCACCTGGACGAAGGGGAGCGGCAGCGTGCAGAGCCTCGGCGCCGTCCCCGGCAATCCGAACGATCCCAACAACGCGGCGTTCTACAACGACGCCTACTGGTACTTCGACTTCAACTCCAACGACCTCTACAAGCTCTCGCTGAGCTACTCGGGCGGAGTGCCGTCGATCTCGGGAACCTCCCTGTATTCCATCAACGGTATGAACCTGCCGCCGTCGGGGACCGTGGGGTTCAACACCAACACGTTCGGCGACGTCGCGATCAACACGATCACCGGCATGCTCTATGCCTCGACGACCCGGGGCCGGTTCTATTCGGTGAACCTCAACGGCGACCCGACGAACACGTTCACGGAGATCGCGCCGGCCATTGCTCCCGTCGGCACGGACAACACGTACGGACTCCAGCTGGCATTCAACACCGACTCGAGCGTGCTCTACGGTCACAGCTACGAGTCGGGCGACTGGTACACGGTCAGCCTCGCCGATGGCGCCCGGACGTCGATCGACTTCACCACCACGCCGTTCGCAGGCAAGGGATTCCGGGACCTCGGTGGTTCGACCGTCGCCGTGCCGGAACCGCCGACGTTCGCCCTGGCGGTCATGGGCCTGTCGGGTGGTCTGGGCTGGCACGTGCTGCGTCGCCGGAACCGGTGCGACGCCTAGCGGTGGTGCCCTGTCATGCCCAGAGGTCGAGGCCGATCGCCGCCACGAGCACGAGCCCGATCAGGGCATTGGCCGAAAAGAACGCCTGGTTCACCCGGGACAGATCGCCGGGCCGGACCAGGGAATGCTCCCAGACCAGCAGGATCAGGATGGCCACATAGGCGACCCAGTAGATCCAGCCCAGTTCGGGCACGGCCAGCGGCAGGGCAGCCAGTAGGAGCATGGTCGCGGCGTGCAGCCACTTCGCCAGCCGCAATGCCCGGGGCACGCCGAGCCGGGCCGGGATGCTCTCGAGCCCGTGGGCCGCGGCGAATTCGGCATCCTGGCAGGCGTAGATCACGTCGAACCCGGCCACCCACGTCGTCACGGCGAGGCCGAGCAGGACGGCGGGGAGCAGGTCGGCAGGATCGGCGGCGAGTGTCTGGCCCCGGAGGGCGATCCACGCCGCGACCGGCGCGAAGCCGAGGGCTGCCCCGAGCCAGAGGTGGGCGAGCGGCGTGAACCGCTTCGCGTAGCTATAGCCCAGAAGCCAGGCGAGTACCGGCACCGAGAGCACGAGCGGCAGCCAGTTGGGGAGGAACAGCAGTGTGGCTGCGATGAACGCGGCGGACGAGAGCACGATGAGCAGCAGCACCTCGCCCACGCCGACGTCGCCCCGCGGCAGGTGCCGAGAAGCGGTGCGGGGGTTGGCAGCGTCGATCGTGCGGTCGACGAGCCGGTTGAAGGCCATCGCCGCGGTGCGGGCCGTGACCATGCAGAGCAGGATGCCGGCCGCCCCCCGCAGCGCGTCGCGGGGTGACGACCAGTCGAGCGCCGGATCGCCCCCCCACCGGATCGCGATCAGCGTGGCCATCACCGCGAAGGGAAGCGCGAACACGGTGTGGCTGAACCGGACCAGCTCCAGATACGCGCGGAGCCGCGACGGCCGCTCCACGGCTGCCTCGGACCCCGCCCCGGTCGTGGCGATGCTGGCCATCAGGTCGCCTCGCCCCAGCGGCGGATCAGGGCGTTGGGCACGCCGAGTTGGTCGCAGATGCGGGCCACGACGAAGTCCACGAGGTCGGCGACCGTGGCCGCCCCGTGGTAGAAGCCCGGGGCCGCCGGCAGCACCACCGCCCCCGCCTCGTGAATCGCCTGCATGTTCTTGAGTTGCGGGAGCGACAGCGGCGTTTCCCGCGGCACGACGACCAGTTTTCGTCGCTCCTTGAGGTGCACCTCGGCGGCCCTGTGGATGAGGTTCTCGCCCATCGAGTGGGCGATCGCGGAGAGCGTGCTGCCCGAGCACGGGCAGATCACCATCGCCGCGGTGAGGAACGACCCGCTGGCGATCGGTGCCATGAGATTCTTGAAGTGGTGGTAGTGGAGCGTGCCTGTGGCCGGCGGCGGCCGATGGAGCAGGGCAGCCACGTCGAATCGGTCGAGGTCGATCGCCCGTCCGAGTTCCGTCTCGATCACTGCCTGCCCGGACGGGCTGATCGCGAGGTGCACCTCGCGGCCGGCCTCGAGCAGCACCTCGAGCAGTCGCACCGCATAGGCGGCGCCGGATGCCCCGGTGATCCCCACGACGAGCGGCGGCTCAGCCATGCGCGGAGCCCCTCGTCGCCACGTAGAGCGTGGCGATGCCGAATGTCAGCGGAAGGATGTCGACCTTCGAGAAGCCCGCGTCGCGGACGATCGCCGCGAGTTTCTCGCCCGCCGGAAACTGCTCGACGCTCTCGTTCAGGTAGGTGTAGGCGTCGGACGAGTTGCGGGCGACCGCGTTGCCGAGCCGGGGCAGCACGTTGCGGAAATACCAGAGGTAGAAGCCGCGGACCGCGGCGTTGCGTGGCAGGGAGAACTCGAGGATCGCGAGTTTGCCGCCCGGCCGGCAGACGCGGGCCATCTCGGCGAGTCCCCGAGCCGTGTCGGCGATGTTTCTCAGGCCGAAGGCCACGGTGACCACGTCGAACGACGAGGCCGGGAAGGGAAGTTCCTGGGCGTCGGCCTCGACCCACTCGACGGGCAGGCCGGACCGTCGCGACTTCTCGACGCCCCGGTCGAGCATCGGCCGGCAGAAGTCGCTCCCCACGATCCGCACGCCGGACCCCGCCTTCCGCGCATAGGCGAGCGCGAGGTCGCCGGTGCCCGTGCAGACGTCGAGCACCGCGCCCGAGGTCGGCGGCGGTGCCCGGTTCACGGTGACGTGCCGCCACCAGACGTCGATGCCCCCGGAGAGCATCCGGTTCACGAGGTCGTACCGCGGCGCGATCTCGGCGAACATCCCGCGGACGCGTCCGCCGCTCTTGTCGACGCCCGTCGGTTGGTGTGAGACGGCGGCGTCGCCTATCGTTGCATGAGCGGCGGCGTGAGAATCGGCGGACACGGTGGGCAGACTCGCGGAGCAGCCATGATTCGTTGGCGTTGTCACGACACCTTTCATCGTATGCCCGAGGGGGCCACGGCGGGAGGGATCGCCGTGGTGATCGACGTTCTGCGGGCCTCCACCACCATGATCACGGCCGTGGCGAACGGGGCGGTGCGCGTGATTCCGGTGGCCGATGTGGCCGAGGCGCGGCGGATCGCGGCCGATGCCGGACCGACCGCCCTGCTCGGGGGCGAGCGGGGAGGGGTGCGGATCGCGGGCTTCGATCTCGGCAACTCGCCCCTCGAGTATCGTCCCGCGAGGGTGGCGGGCCGCACGCTGGTGATCACCACGACCAATGGCACCGCGGCCCTCGAGGCGTCGCGCGGGGCCCGGGAGATCCTCGTGGGTGCGATCGTGAATCGGGCGGCCGTCGCCGCCGCCATCCGCAGGCTCGCCGTGCCCGGCGACGCCGTGCATCTCGTCTGCGCCGGCACCGACGGCCGCGTGTCGGCGGAGGACGTGCTTGCGGCCGGCGCGATCGTCGACGCCGCAACGCACGACGGCAGCCGCGATGTGCTCGACGAGGCGGCGCAGGCGGCGGTCGCCTTCTTTCGGAGAATCGCAGCCGCCGCCGACGTAGCCGAGGCGCTCGTGGCCGAGTTTCGCCGCGCGCCGGGCGGCGCGAACCTCGTCGACCTCGGCATGGAGATCGACCTCCCGGCCGCCGCCGCGATCGACACGTTCGCCGTCGTGCCGCGGTTCGACAAGGCCTCCGGCAGCCTGATTTGAGCGTGGTGCCGGGGCGCGATTCCGGCTACCTTACGGCTCCCTGCGGCCCTCGGCGGCCAGGTTCCCTTTTCCCGTGGGCGAGTGATGGACAAGCAGAACGACCAGTCGCGGATGGACCGGATCGTGTCGCTGGCGAAGCGGCGCGGATTCATCTTCCAGTCGAGCGAGATCTACGGCGGCCTCAACGGCTTCTGGGACTACGGCCCGCTCGGCGTGGCGCTCAAGCGGAACGTGAAGGACGCCTGGTGGCGCGACATGGTGTCGGGCCACGACGAGCTCGCCACGCTCGCGGGCGCTCCGGCCCCCTACGAGATGACCGGCCTCGACTGCACCATCATCATGCATCCGCAGGTCTGGAAGTGCTCGGGCCACTTCGACCTGTTCCATGACTGGATGATCGACTGCCGGGAGTCGAAGCGGCGATATCGCTACGACCACCTCCACGGCCGCTGGGCCTCGCACCGCGGGAAGAAGGTGTTCGTGACCACCGAGGCCTCCGGCGAGGAGGCGCTGCCCGAGACGGTCACCCGGGCCCAGAAGTTCTTCGGTCTGCGGGCCAAGCAGGTGGACGAGATCGAGTGGGGCGGTGGGCTCGAGTCGCTCGAGCAGGCGGTCGCGGCGGGCTCGGCCACGCTCGCCGACACGCTCGGTCCCGACGCCGCGGCGCCGGGGTCGCTCACCGAGCCCCGCGAGTTCAACCTGATGTTCGAGACGCGGATCGGGGCGCTCGCCGGCGACGACGACGACCGCGCCTTCCTGCGGCCCGAGACGGCCCAGGGCATCTTCGTGAACTTCAAGAACGTGCTCGACACCTCGCGGGTCCGCGTGCCCTTCGGCATCGCGCAGGTCGGCAAGAGCTTCCGCAACGAGATCACGCCCCGGAACTTCACCTTCCGCTCCCGCGAGTTCGAGCAGATGGAGATCGAGTTCTTCTGCCGGCCGGCCGAGTCGGCCGACTGGTACCGCTACTGGCGGGACCGCCGCTGGAAGTGGTACCTCGGCCTCGGGCTCACCGAGGGCCGGCTGCAGCTCCGCGAGCACCATGCCGACGAGCTCTCGCACTACTCCGTGGGCACGGCCGACATCGAATATGCCTTTCCGTTCCTCGCCGAAGGCGAGTTCGGCGAGCTCGAAGGGATCGCCCATCGCGGTGACTTCGACCTCCGCAGCCACATGGAGGGCAAGCTCGTCCGCCGCGACGGCGAGCTCGTGGTGGAGACCGGCCCGGACGGCAAGCCGCGGCACCGGGGGAGCGGCAAGGATCTCTCCTACTTCGACGACGTGACGCGGGAACGGTACGTGCCCCACGTGATCGAGCCGTCGGCGGGCGCCGACCGCGGCACCCTCGCCTTCCTCTGCGACGCCTACCACGAGGACGAGGTGCCCGACGAGGACGGCAAGCCGCGGAGCCGGACCGTGATGAAGTTCCACCCGCGGCTGGCGCCGGTGAAGGCGGCGATCCTGCCGCTGGTGAAGAAGGACGGCATGCCGGAGGTGGCGGTCGATCTCTACCGGGCCCTCAAGCCCCACATGGCCTGCCAGTACGACGAGAAGGGCTCGGTGGGCCGCCGCTATGCCCGGCAGGACGAGGCCGGCACGCCGTGGTGCCTCACGATCGACGGCCAGACCCTCACCGACAAGTCCGTCACGCTCCGCGATCGCGACTCGCTCGTCCAGACGAGGGTGCCGATCGCGGAGGTTGTCGACATGCTCCGCGACAGGCTGGCATGAGGCCCGCGATCGCCACCGTTTGCTCGCTCGAGGCGCCGCTCGAGGCGGTGCTCGAGGACTACGCGGCCGGCCAGGTGAACGCCGTCGACCTCTGGCTGGGCCACGTCGACGCCATGGTGAAGGCAAAGGGCGTCGCGGCCGTGCGGGACCGGCTGGAGGCCCATGGCATCGCGGCCGTGGCCGCGAGCTTTCAGGGCGGCCTGCTCACCAGCCAGGGCGAGGCCCGCCGCGAGCACTGGCGGCAGTTCGGCGAACGCCTGGCCCTCTGCCGCGACCTCGGCGTGCCGGTGCTCGTGGTCGCGGGCGACGCCTTCGGCCCGCTCGGCGAGCAGGACCTCGGCCGGCTCTCCGCGAGCCTCGTCGAGGCGGCGAAGCAGGCCGGCGACGCGGGAGTGCGGCTGGCGCTGGAGTTCGACGCGCGGGCGAGCTTTCCGAACAACCTCCAGTCGGCGGTGGCCTTGGTGGAGCAGGTGGCGTCGCCAGCGCTCGGCCTCTGCCTCGACTGGTTTCACTTCACGGTGGGGCCGAGCAAGCCGCTCGACCTCTGGCTGCTCACGAAGGACAACCTCGCCCACGTGCAACTGTCGGACATCATGGACGTGCCCCGCGAGGTGGCGGGGGATGCCGACCGCATCCTGCCCGGCGAGGGCTCGTCGCCGCCGGACGACCTCGTGGCCCGGCTCCGTGAGATCGGCTACGAGGGCGCGGTGGCGGTGGAACTCCACAACCCGGCGCTCTGGCGGGTGCCGCCGCGGCAGTTCGGCGAGATCGCGATGACGGCCCTGCGACGCGTGCTCGGGCAGGCGTCGATGTGAGGCTCAGGCCTCAGGAAGCCGCAATCGCGTGAGCGATGCGGGCATGCGACCGGCTCTCCTCGCGGCTCAGGGTTACCCGTGCCCCGTCGCCGGACGTTCACCTCGGCCTTCGTGGCCTCGGCTCACTCGGATGCCGCCGGCGCTTCGCCATCGTGGCTGCGCTTGGCGGCATACGCCGGCTCGCGGGGCACGGGTAACCCTTCGCTGAGTTCGTGCCTGGGAGTGGTGCTTAGGCAAATCACTCGCTGCCTTCAGTTCGCGGCACCCTGGAGGGCGTCGAGTTCCTTTGCCGTGGCGTCGGCCTCGGCCTGGCGGGCTGCGATCGCGGCCTTCTTCTCGTCGGCGGCCTTGGCCGCGGCGGTCAGGGCCGCTGTGGCGGCGTCGGCCTCGGTCTGCGCTGCAGGCAGGCCGCTCTGGATGCCCGCCATCTCCGCCCTGTGCTTGTCGAGTTGGGCGGTCAGATCCTTGACCTGCGGCTCCGCCTGGGCGATCGCCGCCGCGAGGCTCTCGGCCTGTTTCTGGAGGCCGTCCCGCTTGGCCGCGGCCGCCTGCAGCGCCTGGTCGTCGGCGCGGCGCTTGGCTTCAACCTCGCCCCACGCCGACTCGGCCGCCGTCACGGCCGCCTTGCGATCGGCCAACGCCTTGGCGAGCCGCTCGTAGCCGGCCTGGAAGGCCACGTCGCCGAGCCAGCGGGCATGGGCCGCCGCCGCCCGGGCCACGTCGTTCTTGAGATCGACCACGCGAGCCTCTGCGGCCGGCTTGTCGGCCTCGGCCGCGGCGGCGACTGCTGCGGTCGCCTCGTCGAGCCGTGCCTTGGCGTCGGCGAGCAATTTCTCCGCCGCGGCCACCCGGTCGGCGAGTGCCGGTGGGTTGGTGTCGAGCGTGCCCGCGCGGGCGCCGTCGCCGAGCACGAACACGCGGAGCTCGCCCGTCCAGTCGCCCACGACGAGCCGGCCCGTCTCCTCGCAGGCGGCGATCGCGAGGCCGATGTCGGCGGAGGCATCGAAGGCCCGCTCCTGCGAGAAGTCGGCCTTCCAGAGCTTGGGCGTCTTGTCGCGGCCGACCGACACGAGCCGCCCGTCGCGGAGGAAGTGGACCGCCGCCACGCCGCCGCCGTGGGCCGGGAAGGCCTTCACGAGCGTGCCGTTCTCGGGTTCCCAGAGGCGGAGCTGGCCGTCCTCGCAGGCGGTGGCGAGCAGGTTGGAATCGCCTCGCCACGCGAGGGCCGTCACCGCCGCCGGATGGGCCTGGATCGCGAGGTAGTCGCGGCCGGTCGCCGCCTCCCACACGAACACGTTGCCGGCGCGGTCGGCCGTGGCGAGCAGCGCGCCGTCGGGGCTGAAGGCCACGGCCTGGATCCAGTCGGTGTGCTTGCCGAGGTCGTGCAGCTTCGCGCCCGTCTCGACCGACCAGACACGGGCCACCTTCTGCGGCCCACCGAGGGCCACGAGCCGCTGGTCGGGGCTGATGTCGGCCGCGAGCAACGCGTCGAGCTCGTCGCCGACGGTGCGGACGCGGCGGCCGGTCTTCACGTTCCACACGGCGACGCGACCGCTCTGGCCGCCGACGCCCCCTCCCGCGATCACGAGCCCGCCACCCGGGCTGAACCGCACGACGTGCGGCCGGCCCTCCGGAAACGGCAGCACGCCGGCGAGGTCGAGCGAGTCGGTCCGGAAGAGGAGCACCTGCTTCTGGCCGCACACCGCGACCAGCGGCGCCCATGGGCTCGCGGCCACGGAGGCGCACGCGTCGGGCTTGGCGGTGCGGGCGGCCGGCTCGAGCGGCAGCCGCGCCGGAAGCGGCGGCACCGCCGGCCGTTCGGCCGCGGGGGCCGTCATCGCCACCTCGACCTTCTTCGGGGCCACGGCCACGCTCCCCTTGGTCTCGAGCACGCCGCCGTCGATCCAGGCCTTGAGCACCGCCCGCTCCGCCTCCGGGATCGGCGGCGAGTCGGGGGGCATCTTCGGCTCGTCGTCGTGGTTGGCGACGCGATAGAGATAGCTCGCCGATGCGTCGCCGGGGGCGATCACCTCGCCCGAGCCGCCGCCGCGCATGATCGCGGCGTAGCTGGTGACGTCGAGGCCGGCGGTCTTCTTGTCGGCGTTGTGGCAGGTCCCGCACCGCTGTCGGAGCACGGGCAGGGCGTTGTCGGCGAAGGTGACCTTGTCCTGCGCGCGGGCGGCCGCGGAGGGGATGGCCGCGATCGAGAGGGCGACGAGCAGGATCCGGAGCGGAATGGACATCGGGCGATCAGTGGTTGAAGACGAACTCGCGGGAGTTGAGGATCGCCCAGAATCCGTCCTCGAGCGTCTCGCGGAGGGCCGCCGGGGTGCGGGCCGCCGGATCGGTGCCCACGATCTCCATCAGGCCGGCGGTCTCCTTCTCCGTCGGCTTCCTGGTGAGCGTTCGCAGGTACAGTTCCTCGATCACCTGCTCGGGCGTGCGGCCGGCCTCGAGCAGCCGCTGCACCACGCCTCCCTGGCGGATCTTCTGCTGCACGGTGTCGCCGTTGAGCAGGTGGAGCGCCTGCGAGAGATTGGGCTCCATCTTCACCTCGCAGGAGCAGGCCGTGGCCCGCGTCGCCCGGCCGAAGGTGGTGAGGAAGTAGGTGCTCGTGGTGCCGTCGGCGATCTGCACCGCCCGGGCGCCGAGCGGCAGCCCCTTGAACTTGTTCTGGGTGCCCGTGGCGTCGGTCATCACGTCGAGCAGCACCTCCGCCCGGATCCGCCGCAGCTGGGCCCGGGAGAAGTTCCGCTCGTCCTCGGCGTTGGTGGCGTTGGGCCGCGTGGATCGCTGGTAGGCCCGCGACGTGCAGATCTCCCGCACGAGCTTCTTGAAGTCGTATCCCGACTCCACGAAGCCGCGGGCGAGCGAGTCGAGGAGGGGCTCGTTGACCGGCGGATTGCTCACGCGGACGTCATCCACGGGATCGACGATGCCCCGGCCAAAGAAGTGCGCCCACACGATGTTGACGAGATTGCGGCCGAAGTGCGGGTTCGCGGGGGACGCGAGCCACGCGGCCAGCACCTCGCGGCGATCCCTGCCGGCGAGGTCGGGAGACTCGCCACCGAGAAACTTTGGCGGCACCACGCGGCCGCCCACCGGGTGCTTCACGTCGCCGCCGCCGGAGTTGAACACGACCGTCTCCCGCGGGTCCTCCCCCTGCTTGCGGCCGATCTGCGCGAAGAAGTTGGCGAAGCCGTAGTAGTCGTCCATCGTCCAGCGGTCGAAGGGATGGTTGTGGCACTGGGCGCACTGGATCCGCATGCCCATGAACACCTGGGCCACGTTCTCCGCGGTCTTGAGGGTGTCCCGCTCGTGCTGGAAGTAGTTGGTGGCGGGGGCGGAGAAGGTGCCCCCCTTGGCGGCGACGAGTTCGCGGACGAGGGCGTCGATCGGGGTGTTGGCCTGGATCCGGTCCTGGAGCCAGCCGTAGTAGAGAAGCATCGCCTTGTAGCTGACCTGGTTCTGGACCGTGCGGATCATCAGCAGTTCCGACCACTTCATCACCCACAGGTCGACGAACTCCGGCCGCGCGAGGAGCTGGTCGACGAGGTGCGCCCGCTTCTCGGGATCCGGGCTCGCGAGGAACGAGCGGTATTCGTCGGAGGTGGGGAGCACGCCGCAGATGTCGAGGCTGGCCCGGCGGAGAAACTCCTCGTCGCTGCAGGGCTCCGAGGGGACGATGCGGAGCGTCTGGAGTTTGGCGTCGACGAGCCGGTCGATGCGGCCGGCATCGGCGGGTGGCGACCAATCGTAGGCCAGCCCCTTGGGCAGCGAGATCACGGCCGCGCCGACCGTGTGGGTCTCGAAGCGGGCCATCACGAACGCCTCGCCCCGCATGCCGGCCGTCACCAGCCCGGATGGATCGACCTTCGCCGCGGCGTCGTTGCTCGAGAGGAACACCGCGAGGGAGGTCACGTCGCGGTCCGTACCGTCGGCATACTTCGCGAGCACCGTGAACTGCTGCGTGGCTCCCGGCCCGTCGAGCACCGCGCCGGGCGGATGGAGCTCGACGGCGACCACCGCCGGCGTGGGGCCGGGATCGTTGGTCGCGCCGGCCGCCAGCCACCGCTCGAGCGTGGCGTGGGCGTCGTCGCCCGCCTTGAGCCGCGCCCCGCCGGTGTGCGGCACCGCGTTGGTGGCCTTCGTCAGCAGCAGGCTCTCGGCCGGCAGGGCGAGATTCACGCGGCGGCCCGGCTGCTCGCGGGTGAGGCGGTGGTAGTCGGTCTCGGGATCGAATCCGAACAGCGACAGCCGGAAGCCGTCCTTGCCCCGCGCGGAGCCGTGGCAGCTGCCGGCGTTGCAGCCGTGCCGCATGAAGACCGGCATCACGTCGAGGCGGAAGCTGAGGTCGGGCGACTGCCCGGCCCGCTCCACGTGCACCGGCACCGAGACCCTCTGATCGCCCACGGAGACGGTCACGGTGGTGTCGCCGTCGGCGAGCGGCACGAGCGTGCGGCCGTCGAGCCGCACCTTGGCCGCGTCGTCCACCGTCACCGCCATCGCGCCGGTCGCGTCGCGGGTCAGCCCGTCGGGTTCGATGACCTGGGCCACGAGCGACTGCCGATCCCGGGCCGTCGAGAGATGGACGGCCGGGGGAAACACCCGTAGCGTGGCTGCGTCGGCGGCCACGGCCATGAGGGCGCAGGCCGAGAAGAAGGCCGACCTGAGCGGGGATGGCGCGAGCCTCATGGAGTGCCTCCCTTCGCCTGCTGGCGGAGTTGCTCGAGCCGCGACAGCGGCGTGGCAGCCTGCTGGGCGGCGGGCGGCGCTGCGGGCTGCGGCTGGCCCGTGGGCTTCATGATCTTCAGCTCGACGGTGCCGGCGTTGATCCGGGTGGGTTCGCCGCCGACGGGCGTGACGAGTTCGAGCACCACCGACTTGTGGTTGCCCGGTGGGCTGTTGCCCGTCGTCGTCACGGGAAACACGAGCTCTGCGGTGTCCTTCGTGAACGTGAGTTCCGGGGCGGTCGCCTCGGGCGGCAGTCCGAGCAGTCGGGCGGTGGCCTGGCCCTCGAACGGCCTGGGATGGGTGAGCGTGCACGCGATCCTGGCCTCCTGGCCCTGCTCGCACGCCGCCCGCTTGAGCGCGGCGGTGGTGAACGGCTCGGCGACCTCGAGCGTCACTGGTGCCGACGCGACCCAGGCCGTGCCGCCGATGTCGCCGCCGGCGATCGCGTAGACCGGCCAACTGCCCGTCGCCGCCTTGCCGTCGGCGTTCACCAGGTAGACCGCCTCGGTCTTGTCCGGCGGGATCGTGATCGACGGGGCGGCGCTCACGCCTCCCGGCCGGAATGGAAACTCCACGGTCACCGGCTTGTCGAAGCCGGGCTCCCGCTTCACCACCACGCGGAGGTCGAGGCCGCCGTTTCGCAGGAGCGGCGCCTTCGGCGGCACCAGCTCGATCGAAAACGGCACCGCCTCGACGACCGCGACGGCCAGCTTCGCCACCCGCGCCGAGTAGTGCACCGCGTTGTTGGGATCGCCGAGCACGAAGTCGGCGGCGTTCTCGAAGCGGCCGCGGATGCCGGCCTTCCCCTCGGGATCCTGCTCGCTCACCTGCCGGGCCTCGAAGGTGACGAGCCGGCCGCTGATCGCCGCGTCGGCCGCCGCCTCGAAGACCACCGGCACCTGCACCTGGCCGGCCTTGATGGGTGGGGCGGCCACCGTGATGCCCGGGGGCAGGCCGCTGCCGTCGAGCACGAGGTCGCCGTCGAAGTTGGTCCGCGTGGCATTGACGAGCACGGCGTAGCGATTGCCCCGGGGCACGAACACGGTCTGCCTCGTCTGGGAAAAGCGATCGATCCGCGGGATCGACAGGGCGAGCCGCGGCGTCGGCGGGGCGATCTCGATGCGGTACACGAAGTCGGTCTGGCCGCGGCCGAGGTGATCCTTCACCCGCACGAGATAGTCGCCGTCGTCGGGAACGTCGATGCGAACGACCGAGTCGGGGCCCTTCGAGTCGTCGTTGCCCGCGAGGTTGCCGCCGTCGGCCTTGAGCACGTTGACCACGGGATCGAGCCCGGATCGCAGCCGCCGCGCGAAGCACTCGACCTCGAGCGTCTGTCCCTTCTTCGCAGCGAACCGAAAGTGGTCCACGTCGCCCGGCCTCTCGATCACCCCGTTGAAGGCCAGCGTCGCGTCGGCCGCGGTCGCCTTCGCCGGCTCGTCGTTCGGCTCCTGCTCCAGGGAGTTGCCGGAGGCCGAGATTCGGAAGGGCAGGGCGTTGGGGCAGGTGCCTCCGTCGTCGCCCACGAACAGCCGGTGGATGGAGCCGACCGGTCCCGCCGGCACCTCGATCTCCCGCGTGATCGGCCCGGCGGCGTCGCCGAGGAACGTCACCGACAGTTTCTCGCCCGCCTTGCCCCCCGCGGGGAACACGGCGGTCGGCCTGGGGAAGGTGCCCACGTGCAGCCGGTACCGCGAGGCGTCGTCGCCCCCGAAGGAGGCCTCGCGAACTCGCACGACGTATCGACCGTCGGCGGGAGCGATCACCGACAACACCGCGTCCTGCAGCGTGGCCGGGCAGTCGTCGGCCGCCGCCAGTTCGGCGCCCGCGGGGTCGAGAATCGCGATCGACGGATCGAAGCGGTGGC
>JBJTRH010000440.1:0-13899 GCA_046076065.1 Planctomycetaceae bacterium
GACATCTCGAACGACAGGTCGCGGGTGCCGTCGGGCGTGCCGATGCTGAACATCGCAGGCACGATGAAGCAGAACGCGCAGATCATCAGCATCGACGCATTGACCGCAAGCCGCCGTGGATCGAACTTCTGCTCACCGTGGCGGACGCCCCCGGCGATCAGGGCAATGCCCAGGCTGAGCAGGAGGTTCGCGAGGATCGCCCCCGTGAGCGACGCCTTGACGACCGCCGCGAGCCCATTGGAGAGGGCGACCCCGCCGATGATCAGCTCTGGGAGGTTGTTGAGCGTGGAGTTGAGCAGGCCACCGAGCGTGGGGCCGAGCCGGGCGGCGAGCCGCTCCGTGGCGTCGCCGATCACTCCCACGAGTGGGATGATCGCGATCAGGGCGGCGACGAACACGACACTCGGAGGCGCGCCTCGCCACGCCAGGCCAAGGGCCAGGGGAACCGCGACGAGCAGCCAGCGCGTGGTCATGCGGGCGACCGCCCGGCGGGAATCTCGCGGCAGGTGACAGAATCGTGCATGGAGGCCACATTCTTCCCAACCCGGCGGCGAATGCAACGCCGTGACGCACCCGCCGATCACCCCGAGAACCGCAGGTCGTGGCCAGCTCCATGCACGATGTCGCCGCCGCCACCCGCTGGTTCGCCCAGTGGAGCTGCTACCGGGCGATCGTGGACCACGATTGGATGAGCCACGCAGCGACCTGCGAGCACGTCCTCGCCCACGACTTCCCGGAGACCGAGGCGTTCATCCTCGAGGCGGCGGCATTCGCGGGATTCGACACGTCCTCGCCCCTGCTCTTCGCCGATTGCAGCGGATTTCACCGGTTGCTGAGGTTTCCAGTGGTGAAGGGAGCGGCATGACCATGCCCGCGTCATCCGCCGCCGGCCGGGTCGCCGACCTGGAGCGGCTGCTCGCCGTGGCACGCCGGCTGGGGGCGACCGTCGACCTCGATGCCATGCTGGCGGCGATCGTGGATGCCGCCACCGCGCTGCTCGACTGCGAACGCGCGACGGTGTTCCTCTACGATCCCACCGCCGACGAGCTCTGCAGCCGCATCGCGACCGGCATCGCCGACTCCCCGAGTGCCGAGATCCGGTTTCCCGCCAGTCGGGGCATCGCGGGGGATGTGGCCAGGACGGGCCGCCCCGTGAACCTGCCCGATGCCTACGCCGACGCCCGGTTCAATCCCGAGTTCGACCGCGCCAGCGGATTCCGCACCCGCAGCATGCTCGCCGTCCGGCTCACCGACCACGACGACGCCACGGTCGGCGTCCTCCAGCTGCTCAACAAACGGGCCGGCCCGTTCGACGCCCGCGACGAGGAGATCGCGGGCTTCCTGGCGAGCCAGGCGGGAGTGGCCATCCAGCGGCAGCGGCTGCTCCAGCACTTCGCCGAGAAGCAGCGGATCGATCGCGACCTCGGGATCGCACGGTCGATCCAGCAGGGGCTCCTCCCGCGGGATGATCCACGGGTGCCAGGGTTCGACGTGGCTGGCTGGAATCGTCCCGCCGACGAGACCGGCGGCGACTTCTACGACTTCCTGCCGCTCGACGACGGTCGGCTCGCGGTCGCGATCGCCGACGCAACAGGCCACGGGATCGGGCCGGCGCTCGTGAGCGTCGAGGCCCGCGCCCTGTTCCGCGCCGTGATCGGCAACGCGGCGGGCCTCGAATCGGCGGTCAACGCCATCCATCGGCTGCTCAGCCTCGACCTGCCGGAGAACAGGTTCGTGACGGCGTTCTGCGGGATCCTCGACCCCGGGGCGGCCGCGGTCGACTACCTGAGCGCCGGCCAGGGGCCGATCCTGCTCTACGAGGCCGCGTCGGGAACGATCCACGAGGTCGCGGTCCAGGGCCTCCCGCTGGCCTTTTTTCCCGAGGCGACCTACGAGGGCGATGCCCGAATCGCCATGGCCGAGGGCGACATGCTCGTGCTGCTCACCGACGGGTTCTACGAGTGGGCCGACGCGAGCGGGCAGGCGTTCGGCGAGGAACGGGTCCACGACCTCATTCGCCGCTTTCACGACCGGCCGGCCGCCGAGATCATCGCTGCCGTCTACGCGGCAGTGCTCGACTTCGCCGCGGGCACGCGGCAGGGCGACGACCTGACGGCGGTGATCGTGAAGAGAATGGCGGCGAGCACGGCACCGGCAGGCAAGGCCGGCTCCGGGACGCTCGCGACCGCCGCCGACGCGTCGACTCCGGCCTGACCGGCGATGCCTGCGGTGATGAACTCGGTGGCATCGAGCACGTCGACGATGCCGTCGTAGTTGAAGTCGCCATCAGCCCAGAGAGCGGGCTGGGCGGTGTCGTACAGGCTGGAGCCGAAGAACTGCGAGATGTCGAGGATGTCGACGACTCCGTCGAGGTTTGTGTCGCCCGCCACCGTGGCCGCGATGCTCAGGGATCCAGCGTCGTTCGCGAGCCAGCCGATCGTCTGCGGGACACCGGCGGCGATGGCGGCGGAGGCGATGCCGGAGGCACCGTTCCACGAGCCGTCGCCGCGGCCGGTCAGCAGCTGGGCGACGAGCGTGCCCTGGTCGAGGCCTCCCGCCGCGATGTCGAGCCGGCCCGTGCCGAGGTCGAGCACGCCACCCGAGAAGTCGATGGCCGTGGCGGTGAGCGAGCCGGCCTGCCCGACGCTCGCCGTGCCGCCGGCCAGCAGGCGGAGGCGGCTGGTGCCGAGGCTCTGCGCGTGGTCGAGCCAGAGCGTGCCGTTGCCGACCGACGTGGTGCCGCTGTGCGTGCTGGCGGCTGCGAGCCGGAGGCGGCCACCGGCCACCGCGACGTTCAGCCGCCTCGTGCCGCCGGAGACGGCGTCCTGCAGGATGCCGGCATAGGTCGAGCTCCCGGTGATGGTGAGCGTTGAATCCCGGGTGGTGGAACTGTTGTCGATCACCGCGTTCATTCCCTGCGTGATGCCGGCGAGCGACTGGTCGTAGCCCGCGAGATCGAACGTGGCACCGATCACGCTCCCGACGGTCACGAAAGCGTTCGGGGCGATGCCGTCTGTGGCTCCCAGGCGAAGCGTCCCGAACTGCTGGTCGAGGTTCGAATACGAGCCGCCTCCGGCCAGCGTCACTCTCCCCGAGCCGCCGCTGGAGACCGACATGCGCGCCGTTCCTGCCGTCACGATGCGGCTGGTGACCAGCAGTTCGCCACCCGTGGAATCGACACCGAGCACGGCGCCGTTCAGCGGGCTCGCGAGGACCGTGAGCGTGCCGCCCGAGAGCGTTCCACGCCCTGGCAGCAGGTGCTGGATCACGCCCGCGCCGCCGACTCCCGCCGGTCCGTCGATCACGATCGCGTTGGCGAGCGTGGTGGTCGAGGAAAACATCAGCGACTTCGCCGAGCCGGAGATCGTGACCACGCCAGTGCCGAGCGCATGCGATGACTGCACGTTGAGCGTGCCGCCGCGGAGGTTCGTCCCCCCGGAGTAGGACGAACTTCCGGAGAGCCGCTGGGTGCCGTTGCCGATCTTCGTGAGTGCGAGTGTCTGGGCCGCGCCCTGCGTCAGCGCTCCGCTGAACGTGCCGCTGGCGTCCCCGCTGCCGATCGTCAGCGTGCGGGCGGTGTTCATCGTCGTGGTCACGGTGCCGGCACCGTCGAGGCCGTTGATCGTGTGGCTGTTGCCGTAGAGGTCGAGCGTGGTCCCGGCGGCCATGGTGATGTTCTGCTTCCCCGTGCCCGAGGGCAGCACGTTGGCCGTAAGGAGAAAGAGCGTGCCGCCGTCGATGCGGGTGGCGCCCGAATAGGTCTTGGGGGAGCCCGAGAGCCGCCAGGTGCCGGGGCCGTCCTTGACGAGCGATACGGCCGCCGCTCCGGCATCGCCGATCCCGGCGGTGATGCCGTTGTAGGCGGTGGAACTGCCGCCGAGCACGAGGCTGCGAGTGCCGGACCCCTCCATGACGATGCTCGCCGTCCCGCCGAACACGAGCCCACCGCCCGCCCCATCGCGGTCGATGCGGCCGCCGGCCGTGCCCAGCGTCAGCCCGCGGTCGGTCGTGCCCCCGGCGCCGGTGTATCGGAGGGTGCCCCCAGCGATCACCAGGTTCGCCGGGTCGGCGGAGGCCTGGCCGATGCTGCTGGCTGTTCCGCCATTGGTCAGCACGGCGACAGCAAGCGTCCCGGCCGACACCCGCGTCACACCGCTGTAAGTGCTCGCACCGCTTGTGAGCGTGAGCGTGCCGGTGCCGGTCTTCGTCACCGACACCGCCCCCGGCGTCGAAAAAACGCCGTCAGTGATCGTGCCATCGAACGCCGTGCTCAATCCCTTGCCGCCGATCACGAAGGTGACGGCATCGGCGTTGTTGGTCGCGCCCTGAAGCCGAGTGCCCGTGTCTCCGGCGAGTGCGCCGAGCTGCACCGTCGCGCCGAACGCGGTGCGAATGGCCGCGGTGGATCTGCCGAGATCGAAGGTGGTCGACGTGCCCCCGGAGGCGCCGAACCCATTGAGTCGGATGTTGCCCGACGAGGGCCCGAAGTCGAGCGTGCCGCCGAACCCGGAGAGCGAGCCCGAAAGCGTGAGATTGCCGGTGGTCGTGGTCGCAATCGAGAGCGTCGCCGGCGCCGACCCGGTGATCGAGCCGTTGAGCGTGATTCCGCCGGCCGAGATCGTGCCCGTCGTGGCGAACATCCCGATGGGCGAAGCGATGCCCGAAACCGACCCGAACGACACGTTGCCGCCCCCGAGCATGACTCCGCCGGTGCCGGTCGCCGCCACATGATTGAGGGCGACCGTGCCCGAGTCGACGCGGAGATAGCCGCTGAACGCGTTGGAGCCGGTGAGCACGAGCGTGCCGGGCCCCTGCTTGGTGAGGTAGCCATTGGCGGCGATGCTGCCGCTCCAGGTGCCGGTGCCAGCCGGCGTGACGATCGTGACATTTGACGTCGTGGCCGACGCTGCGATCAGGGGCGCTGCCGTGCACACGAGCGTGGCGTTGGAGAGGCTCAGCCGGCTGCCTGGCGTGGCGGCGCGGATGAAGGACGACTGCAGCGTGCCCCCCGTGACCGTCAGGAATCCGTCGCCTGCCGTTGCGCCGGTACCGCCGAGAATGATCTCGCCCGCCCCGAGGACCGCCCCGGACGCAACCGTTACCGTTCCGGAGGCGAGGCCGCCGATCCGCAGGCTGTCGAACACGCTCAGCCCGCCGCTGGCGACGGTGACGGCTCCACCGGCTGCATCACCGACCGTGAGCCGCCGAGCGATGGCCTGCCCCGACGCCACGGCGACGCTGCCGGAGACCGATGCTACGGTGGTCAGGTTCGGACGGACGCCCGCCCACGTGCCCGTCGACCACGTGCCCGAGGCCGCGGTCCACGCTCCAGCCGTGGCGTCGCCCCCGAGCTCGTTGAGGTAGGTCTCGAGATTGGTGATGCTGCCGCTGGTGAGTGTCTTCCAGTCGGTGCCGCTCGACGTGCTGAGCCCGCGGGACCGCTCCCAGAAGTCGGGCATGCCGTCGTTGTCGGTGTCCACCGGGCGGCTCCGCTGGTTCACGTAGGCGGGATCGGTGCCGTACCCGGGAAAGAGGTCGGTCTCGTACTGGATCACGCCGCCGACCGTGCCGTAACTGAGCACCTCCTGCATGATCCGCGTGTCGACCGCGTCACGGGTGATCGACAGGCCGGCATTGGTGGTCACGTGCGCCACGGCCTGCTGCGCCGTCATGGTCGCCGTGGTGGGGAAGGCGAAGGGCGTGGTGGCCACCGTGGCGCCCGGATAGGTGCCGATCCGGCCCCCGTCGAGCAGGCCGTTGCGGTCGCCGTCGACCCAGTTGTCGGCGCCGTAGATCTCGAACTGCGGCGTGCCCGAGGCGAACTGGGAACTTCCGTTGACCGGGCCCTCGATGAAGTAGTTGCCGATTGCGTTGGCGTGCGAGGTCATGTTGACCGTATCGCCCATGATGTAGCCGGCGGTCTCGTAGCCGTAGACGACGTTGTTGATGAACTCGTTCTCGCCGCGGACCTTCGGATTGCGGGTCACGTTGTCGGCGAACAGGCTCTTGATGATGCTGAACCGGCTTCCCTCACCGAGCGTCATCAGCCCGCCGGCGCTGTGGCCGAGTCGGTCGAGCCCCTGGGCGATCACGGTGTTCTGGATCGTGATGTTGTCGATCACGTAGCCACTGTCGGGGTTCATCGAGAAGGTCTCGTCGACGCCCCACGTGACCGACATATGGTCGAACATCATGTTCGTGCCCCGGGCCAGGCTCACCGAGTCATCCCGCGTGCCCGCCTCGCCCTTACGGACGGCGAGGTATCGCGTGACCGTGTTGTTGGCGCTGGTGAAGCTCACGCGGTCGCCGTAGACGGCGAAGCCGCCGGGGGCGGTCTGCCCCGCGATCGTCACGTTGCTGCTCACGGCCACGAGGCTCTTGAGCGTCACGATGCCGCCGACGTCGAACACGACGAAGCGATTGGATTGGCTGACGGCGTCACGGAACGAGCCCGCCCCCGAGTCGTTCAGGTTCGTGACCCGGTAGACCGACGCGCTGGCGAGGTTCGTGCGGGCTCCGGCGGCGAACCTGCCGAACCCCTCGGCCTCAGGAAACGCGAGCGTCTGGGCGGCCGCCAGCCCGGGGCATGACGCCAGCAGGGCGGCGACCACGAGCCAACCGGATGCGAGCGCGGCGGATGGTCGTCGTGTGCTCATGACCGCCGCATCCGCCTCCACCGGTGAAGGGCCGTCGTGCCGCACGCTGCCAGCACCGCCCACGAGGAGCCAGGCTCCGGCACCGCCGCCAGCGGTATGGTCCGATACGCTCCTGTGTCGAACAGCCCGGTGGCGATCGCCTCCGAGATGTCGAGAATGTCCACGACGCCATCGTACGTAAAGTCGCCGGTCGTCCACGTCGCCGCCAAGCCGGTGTCGTACCGGCCGCCGGCGGCCACCGCGGACGCGTCCAATACGTCGAACAGACCGTCGAGGTTCGCGTCGCCCGCGGCCGCCGGAGCCACGAGCAGCGAGCCGTCGGCGTTTTCCTGCCAGCCCAGACACCGGGACACGCCCGTCGCCGCCGCGGCAGCCACGGCCGACGACGTGATGCCGGCCGGCCCGGTCCACGAGCCCGCGCCTCGGCCCGCCGCCAGCGCCGCGACGAGGTCACCCTGGCTCATGCCCCCCGCGGCGATCGTGAGCTGCCCGCCCCCGAGCTCCGCGCGGCCACCGTCGACCGCGAGTCCGGCAACTGCCAGTCCGGTAGTTCCGCTGGCCGCCAGGGTGCCGCCGGACAGCAGGCGGATGGGCGATGCCGCGAGGCCCCGTGGGGTGGTCACCTCGAGCGTACCCCTGCGGATCGTGGTGGTGCCGGTGAGCGTGTTCGAGCCGCTGAGCCGCAGCCAGCCTCCATCGACGGCGAGATTCGTGCGGCGCGTGCCGCCGCCGACCGTGTTGCCGATCACCCCGCCGAAGGTCGAACTCCCCGTGACGGTCAGCGTGGCATCCCGCGTCGTCGAACTGCTGCCGATCGTGGCGGCGCCGGGGCCCTTGAGGACGCCGGCGAGCGACTGGTCGAAACCCGCGAGATCGAGCGTGGCGGCGGCGCTGGCTCCGACCGTCACGGTGGCGTTGGTCGCGAGGCCGTCGTTCCTGCCCAGGCGGGCGGTGCCCTCGTTGACGAACATCGTGGCATAGCTGCCGCCCCCCGCGAAAACCACCGTGCCGATCCGCATGCTCACCGTGGCGCGCGTCGGCGCGTTCACCGGTCCCTCGACCACCAGCGTGCCGCCGCCGGTGGTGGCGAACGCACCGCCGCTCGCGGGGCTGCCGAGTACCGTCACGGTGCCGCCGGCGAGCCGGCCGGTGCCGGTGCCCTCGTACTGGATCACGCCGTTGGCCACCGCACCGCTGGGAGCGTCGACAACGAAGTCGTTGGCGAGCGCCACGCTGCCCGCCAGCACGACGCGAACGGCCGAGCCAGTGATCGTGATCGGCCCGCTGCCGAGGCCGCTTGCCGTCGTCACCCGCGCGAGGCCCCCTGCGAGCACCGTGCCCCCCGAGTAGCCGTTGGAGCCGCTGGCCGCGATGGTGCCCGAGCCGTTGAGCATCAGGCCGAGCCCCCCCTGCCCTCCGGCCCCGAAGGAGAGCGTCCGCGTGGTCGCGGTCGTCGTCAGGCCCAGCCGGCCGCCGGCCGAGAAGTTGCCCGTGTTGACGAGCGTGGCGATCGTGGCGTCGCTGAACGAGGCAGGCACCGCGAGCGTGGCGCCGTTGGACACGGCGAACCGGCCGGCCGTGTTCCATCCGGGGAGCGATGTCGTGGAGGTGATCGCGAGTACGCCCGCGGTCACGGTGGTCGTGCCGGTGTACGACACCGCCGAACCCGCCAGCGTGGCCGTGCCGGGCCCTGTCTTGGCGATGCCACCCGATCCCGTGACCACCGCCGCCAGGGTGCCGGAGCGGAGTTCGTAGGCGGCGGCCTGGATCGTCCCGCTCGTGACGACGCCGCCGGCGATGGTCAGCGTGGCGACCCGCTCGCCGACACCGCCGAGATCGAACGTGCCCGCCTCGACCCGCACGGTGCCGGAGTCGACGACTCGGTTGCCGGCGCCGAGCCGCAGCACGCCGCCCCCCTGCTTGACGAGCGTGGCCACGCCGACGGTGCCGCTGAGCGTGCTCGTTCCCGCTGCGAGCGAGATGGCCAGCGTGCGGCCGGCGGTCGCCTCGGCGAAGCCGGTGGAGCCGCTGCCGAACGTGTAGGAGGCGTTGTTGATGGCCGCGATCGTGGCGTCGGCCTCGACGACCACGTGGCCGGCGAGCGCGATGCCGTTGGCCGTGCCCGAGTCGTTGACGATCGCACCGTATCCCCCCGCGCCCACGCCCGATCCGCTGATCCGCATCGTCTGTCCGAACGTGCGGGAGCCCGCCGTCAGGCCGGTCATCCAGACCTGGCCGCCCGCCTGCACCACGATGGTGGTCGTGGCCGACCCGAACTCCGCGCCCGACGCGGTGCCGCCGGTACCTGGCACGAGCTGGCCGCCGGCCACGGTCACGGTCCTGCCGCCGAGCCCCGCCGTGTTGTCGGCGGCGAGCACGAGGAGCCCGCCGCCCGACTTCGTGAACGACCCGGCCACCGGAGCCGCGATCGTCGCTCCCGACTCGATCTGGGCCGTGGCGTCCGACCCGCTGAAGGTAAGCGACCCGCCCGTACCGGCCGCCAGCGAACTGGTCGCCCCGAGGTAGGTGAGCCGGTTGAGCGTCACCGCCGCGTCGAGGGTGATCGCGGAGGTCCCCATGAACCCGTAGCCGATGGTCGCCTGTGCCGTGCCCGAGTTGGGGATGGCGGCGGGCGTCCAGTTCGCCGCGTTGGTCCACGAGCCTCCCGTGGCGCGCACCCAGCCGTCGCCCGCTCCGGCAGTGGCGGGCACGAAGTCGATCACCCGCAGCGGCGTACCCGTGGTCGTGGTGGTGGCCGAGTTCTCCTGAACGTACACGGACAGCACGCCGCTGGTCAGGAGCCTCGATGCGTCGACGCGGGGCTCGTCGACGAAGTTTCGCAGGTAGTCGCGATGCACGATCGACCAGTCGGACCAGCCGGCTGCCTTGTGGGCCGCGGCGATCGTGAGAGTCTGGCCGCTGGCGCCGTTGGCTGTGTTGATCGAGCCCAGGGCCGAGCCCGGCGACACGAACACGGCGTAGAGGGTGTCGTCGGCAGAGCGGGCGAGCGCTGCCCGGGTGCCCACGCGGCCGGGGAGCTCGTGCCGCGACCAGCCGCCGGTGAGCGGGTCGCGGACGTAGTCGAAGTAGCTGCAGTCGGCCGGCACGTAGGCCGCATCGCCGGTCACCCAAGGCTGGTCGTCACGGCGGTGGTACATCACGGCGTGGACGCTGCCGTCGCCCATCACGATCTGCACCTGCTGGTTGATCAGCGACTGCTTGCGGTCGATCGCCTGGATCACCTGGCCGGGCGAATCGAGCGTGATCGGCCGCGCGGCCGCGGTGTCGCCGATCACGCCGCCGGCGTTGTTCTTCCACGTGATCCCGCCGTCGGAACTCGACGCGTAGCAGATGTCGTGGTTGGCGTACTGATTGGTCGACTCCCGCCACGTCCAGGTGGTATGGAGGGTGCCGTCGGGCCCGTAGTCGTAGCCGTTCCAGTAGGCGTTGCGCGAGGTCGAGGGGCTCGAGGACGGATTGAAGACGTCGGTGAACGTGCCGGTGCGGCTGGTCACCAAGCGGCCATCGTGCCACTGGCCGGCGTCGTAGTCGTAGAGCCAGTTGTCGCCGTTGCCGCTACCGCCGCGGCGGATGGCCAGCAGCAGGCCGCCGTTCGGCTTGGAGACGAAGTTCGGGTAGGTGACCGACGTGACGGTCGATTCCCCGGGCATCAGGAAGGCCTGTTCGGCCTGGAACATCGAGGCCCCCCAGCCGCTGCCGGTGGTCGCGAGGCCCGCGGCCGTCCGCCGGTAGCGGAGGTTGTTGTTGTGCATGTCCCAGGCCATGTGGATCGAGCCGTCACCGGCGATCCCGAACGAGATCACGTTGTGGGCGTTGGAGCTGCCCTTGCCGTTGGTGAACTTCGACCCCGTGTTGACGGCATCCCACGGGCCGACGGTCGTGCCCGACACAGTCCGACGGGCGAACATCACGCTGGCGTTGGCGTCGTTCGTGTACCAGGCCGTGTACTGGTAGCCGCCGAAGGTCTGGACGGCGCTGACCTGGAAGGACGCACCGTTGATGGCGCGGCCGTAGGTGGCCGAACTGGGCATGATCAGTGCGGCCGGATCGACGATCGAGTCCGCGATGCGGACCAGCTGGCCCCGTGCGGTGCCGGCGCACGCCGCGGCAACGGCGGCGACCGCCACGTGGGCCGCAAGCCTCCCGCCGCGTCCCCGGTACCGAGTTGTTGAACTCTCGTTGCCCACCCCGATAACCTTACGATCCTCCAAGGCGAGGCCGCCAGATGTCGGTATGGCCACCGCCTGCCAGCTCCAGTGAGGCATGTCCCGAGGATTGCGGGAGGAACCGGTATGCGTCGCCGCCCGATCCGCGCAACTACCGGAAATAGCCTTCTTGCCCTGGCGATTCTCGTCGTGGTCCGGGCCGTGCCGGCCGCCGCCCAGCAGCCACCGATGCAGGTCGGCTTCCTCTGGCACATGCACCAGCCGGTCTACTATCCCGGCGAGAGCATCCTTCAGACGACCAGCGCCGGCCGGTTCTCGTTCTCGGTCACCGACGTCCACAACCAGCGGCTCGGCCCCTACACCACCTGGCCCAAAGACGCCATCCAGATCGGCTCCGGGTTGCCCCACCTGGGTGCCAGCGTGTCGTTCTCCGGATCGCTGATCAAGAACCTCAACGACCTCGAGGCGGCTGGCTACTCGCAGTGGAACAACTGGGAGCAGGCCTATCGCCAGGCCCGGTCGCTGCCGACGGCCGAGGGCAATCCGCGGCTCGACATCATCGGCTTCTCGCAGTACCACGCGCTCGGGCCCCTGCTCGACACCCGCGACCTGCGGATGCAGATCAAACTCCACAAACTCGCCACGCAAGACACCTTCGGTACGAACGTGCCCTACGCCAAGGGTTACTTTCCCGCCGAGACAGCCTTCAGCGAGAGGATGATCCCGGCGTTGGTTGCCGAGGGGTTCGACTGGGCGATCGTCGACAACATCCACTTCGACCGGGCCACGAAGAACTATCCCCACACCGACTCGTCGAACCTCTACGCCCCCAACCGGGCCGACGCGGTGAATCCCGATCCCGCCGCGTCCGGCGGCGCCTGGGTGCAGCTCAACAATCTCTGGGCGCCGAGCAAGGTGAGTGCGCCATTCAGCTACCGTCCGCACAACGTGCAGTACGTCGATCCGAACTCGGGCGTCGTTGAGAAGCTCGTCGCCGTGCCGGGAGCCCGCTACGAGGGCAACGAGGACGCTCGCGGCGGCTACGGGGCCCTGCAGTACAAGCAGGTGATGGACCAGTACAAGCAGTTCAATACCGACCCGAGTCGGCCGCTTCTGGTCGTACTGCACCACGACGGCGACAACTACGGCGGCGGGGCCGAGTCGTACTACCACGGCAACTTCCAGAGCATGGTGAACTGGGCCACGGCCGACCCCGATTACGACGTGACCACGATCCAGGACTACCTCGACCGGTTTCCGGTGCCCGCGAACGATGTGATCCACGTGGAGCCCGGGTCGTGGGCCGGGGCCGACAACGGCGACCCGCAGTTCAAGAAGTGGCTCGGACCCCGGAACGCGGCCGGCTGGAGCCCCGACCAGAACAGCTGGGCCGTGCTCACGGCCGCCAAGAACAGGGTGTTCACGGCAGAAGACAAGGCTCCGATCGGCGATCTGCGGAACGTGCTCAACGGGGTCGGATCGGCCACGGAGAGGGCCTGGCACTTCCTGCTCCAGTCACAGGCCAGCGACTACTGGTACTGGGACGGCACCGAGATCTGGGATTCCGACGTCACGCTCGGGTCCAATCTCGCCGTGCAGCAAGCCAACACGGTGCTCGCGGCCAACCCGGGCGCGGAGTCGACGCCGCCCACCGTGTTCCTGCCGCAGCGGAGTTCGTGGAATCCGGGGGGCAAGGAGTTCGGGGTCGATCAGCCCAAGGACTTCGAGATCTGGACCTTTGCATACGACGTGTCGGGGCTCCAGAACGTCACGCTGAAGTACCGGCTCGACGCCGACGGCGACAACCCGCTCGGCTCCACGCAGAACGAAACGTATGCGGGCGGTGCCGAGGTGGGCGCCTGGCAGAGCCTGACCATGAGCGGCGTGACGCTCACCTCCCCGGCCGGCATCCTTGCGCCGACGGTCCGGGCCCAGCGATTCGGGACGACGGTCGCCGGGCTGTCCGACAAGCTTATCGATTACTACGTCGAGGCGACCGACGGGTTTGGCAACGTGACCAGGACCGACATCCAGCACGTGTACGTTGGAGTCGGCACCGGGACGAGCGGCGGCGGTGGCGCTTCCGGGGGCGGAGGCGGAGGCGGCACCACCCCGACGCCGTCGGGCTTCACGATTGACGGGGTGCTCGACGCCTCGGCCGCGGTCGCCGCCCAGAAGAACGGCATGACGCTCTGGGTGGGCACGCAGGGGAGCAGCCTCTACGTGGCCACGCCCGACGCCGGCGAAGGCAGCGACCACTTCATCTTCGTGGCCAAGTCTCCGGGCACGCTCGGGGCGGCACCGTGGGCCAAGGCCGGGCAGGTGGCGCGGTGGGACGCATTCCTCGCCGACGAGAACGACAACACGTATTCCGCATGGTTCGACGCCCAGGGGCCGGGAGTGTCGGCAACCGGCGGCAACGGCGGCGTGCTCGAGGGTGTGATCGATCTCGTGGACGAGTTTGGGGTGTATCCCGATGCCGTGTACCTTGCCGTGGGGCTCTACGGGACCGGCAACGGCGGCACGCTGCTCGCGAGCCACCAGCTCCCCGGCTCGCTCGACAACGACGGCAGCATCCAGGCCAGCGAGTATCTCCGGGTTCCGCTCGCTCCGTTCGCCGTCACGCTCGATGTGCGGTCCGGCCGGCAGACGCAGTCCCAGGCGGGGCGGGCTTCGATCGCGGGCAACTCGCGGCTGATCAAGACGGGAACGGGCACGTGCGTGCTCGATGCGGCGAATGGCTTCACCGGCACGACCGTCGTGCAGGAGGGCGTGCTCGAGGTGTCCAGCACCGCATCGCTGGCGAAGTCGGCGGTGACCGTCGCCGCGGGCGCCCGGCTACGGGTTGCCGATGCGGTCCGGGCGGTGGTCGGAGATCTCGATCTCGTCGGAGCCGTCGATGTGGGGGGCGGAATCACGGTGACGGCAGGCCTGCTCGACGCGGAGATCCGAGCGGCGCTTCAAGCCGGCAGGGCCGGAGGAGCGTGGAACGGAGTCGCGGGGGTGACGTCGAGCGCGGCGGAGGCGGCGGCTGCCATTGGCCGGCAGCGGGCGGT
>JBJTRH010000441.1:0-2747 GCA_046076065.1 Planctomycetaceae bacterium
GGGGAAGCAACCACCCGGGAAAGTACAGGCGTCCAGGCCGATGTCAATAGGTAGGAAGCGATGTCTGTGCGGCGGTCGCTTCGAGCATCCTGTAGCGGATAAACGTGGCGGAAACAGGTTCCCCGATTCCTCCACGGAGAAGCTTCGCCGGACCTACACCGTCTTGAACCATTCCGGGTCCACTGTGACCTGCTCGATGGTTGTGGTCGTTACCCCCAGGGCGAGTTCCTTGAGCTTGGTGGCCAGCTCTTCCCCGTCGATGAGGTCGATCGGGGTCGCACCATCCCTGCACGCCTCCGCCTTGGCGTCCTTGGTGAAGACGCCTGTCGTGATGAACAGGCCCTTGTCTCCCTTTCCGACCATCGCTCCGCGGAAGTCCCGGATCTGGCCGACGACGACCGATCCGCTGTACTTCTTCGCTTGGAAGACGACGTGGAACGACATGAATCCGTGGATCCGGGCGATTCCCTTTCCGTCGATCCCACCGTCGCCGCTTCGGCCCGTCACCTCAACCTGGATGAACCCCGACTCTCGGAGGATTCGCTGTATCAGCCGTTCGAAGCCGGCCGGGGTCATCTGCTTGATGATCGTGTTGATCAGCACCTGCTTCCAATCGTCGGGGTCCTCTGAAGCTGGACCGCTGTCTCCCGCGGGACCTTGGCTGGCGAGCTTCTTCGTCCTCCGCGACTCCTTCGCCAGCGCCGCTGCCGCTCGAACCACTTCCTGGGGATCGACGAGAAGCAACTGCTGGCCTTTGGCAGTGAGGGCCCAAACGCCACGTTGGGAGTTGGCGATGACGCCGTAGTTCTTGAGGTAGGTTCGCGCCCAAGCGAGTCGGTACATGACCTCCGACTTGTACGGGTGGCTCTCAGAGGGCTGATCGAGGATTTCTGCAGGGAGCTGGAGGTTCTTGGCGACCTCCTCCTCGATCTCTTCGACGGTCGCCGACCCTCCAAGCCGCCGGAGAGCATCCAGCAGCGGATTGAAGAGGTCGCGGAACTGGGGAATCGTCTGGGCCTTGCCTGCCATTGGCTCGATTCCCGCAGTCGTGACTTCCGTGCTGCCGTCGAGTAGATGTCGCTCGCCTCAACGTCGCCTGTGCGATGCCTCCAAAGCATCGGTGGAGACGTCACCGCAGGACCGCTGGGTGCCGGCGCGAGTCGTCAGACTACCCCCTCCGTCTACTGGCTCAAGCCGTCCCGGGGCCAAAAAATCCGCCCGCTTAGCCACGTTTTTCCCGCGAAAACAAGCCGTTTTCAAAAACGGGACCAAGGTTGTCCACCTCGACTGATAGGGTGCGGGGTTCGGCTTACGGCAGCCCCCCGACGGTGAGCGGCTTTGACCGCTTCCCGCTGGGGATCGACACGACGATGATGAGGCACCACTCGGGGTCACCATGGACGATCCGACGACCAAACGAAAGGGGAAGAGCACCGCAAGTCGTGCGTCAGCAACGCCCTACAGCTCGAAGATCATCAAGGCCGGTGCCCTGATCTCAGACACGAAGACGCTGCTGGCCCATTGGCACCCCTCGGAGACCGTCGCCGACAACACCGCTCGCCTGCGACGTGAGAACGTCTTCGGCAAAGCGTCACGGTCCCGGGTTGAGGACATCGTGGCGATCTTTCGCCAGCGGTACATGGATGAGCCGTCGGTGACATCAGCCTTGGCCTGCGTTGCTCAGAGCCGCCTGCCTTCCGCTGTCCTCGACCGGCTCCTGTACTTCCACTCTGCTCGATCCGACCGCCTGCTGTTCGACACGGTCGTAGAGATTCTCCAGCCGATGCACGACAAGGGCGTCGTCACGGTAGAGCTGCCCGAGGTCCACAAGCATCTCTCCAAGTGGGTTGAGCAGGGCAAGACCTCTGGCCACTGGTCGGCGGCGACCGTCACTCGGATCGCACAGGGCTTGCTTGCCACGCTCCGGGACTTCGGCGTGCTGGAGGGTGCCGTCAAGAAGCGAATCACGCCACCGTTCCTTCCGGATCAGGCATGTGCCTACATCGCCTTCTTCCTGAATCAGCACCAGCCGTCAGGAGCGAAGTTAATCGAGCAGCGTGACTGGCAGCTCTTTTTCCTGAAACCTGAGATCGTGGAACGCCTGTTGTTTGAAGCCCACCAGCGGGATCTTCTCGAATACCACGTTGCCGGGACCGTGACCCGGCTCACGTTCCCCGCCACGACCCTTGAGGAGTATGCGAATGTCATCGCTCAGCGAACGCATTGAACTCCTCGAAAGCGACCTGAAATCGGTCCCGCCGAAGATTGCTGTGTATCGGGATCTTCCCTTTGCCATCCTCCGTTATGACCCGGAAGAGGAGTGGGAACTGCGGCGGCAGGCCCGGCTGCTGGGCACTCGCCTCGAAGACAGCGGATGGAAGGTCCATCACATCTCGATGAGCGAGATGCTGTGGAAAGCCATCGCCGAGAGCGAAGGGCTAGAAGAAGTAGTGGGCCTTGAACGGCAGCGGGGATTCCTCGAAGCCCAGAAGCAGATCACCACGTACTTGGCCGATCCCGACTGGTGCCCGCTGTGGCGGATGCTTGCCGAACGGCTCTCCGGTCTCGAGCCCGAAAGAAACGTGGCTTTTCTGGAACGAGCGGCTGCGATGGCTCCGGGCTTCTATCACATGTCGAGCCTGCTCGACGAAATGAAGGGCAAGACACAAGTGCCGACGGTTCTCTTCTATCCCGGCTCTATCGAAGGCACGACCGGCCTGCGGTTCATGAACCTCAAGGACCGGGAC
>JBJTRH010000442.1:0-2368 GCA_046076065.1 Planctomycetaceae bacterium
GGTGCACGACGACGTGGCCACGTGGATCAACAACCGCAAGCGGCGGGAGATCGCGCAGTTCGAGGACCGGACCCACATCCAGCTGCACGTCGTCGGCAAGGACGGCGTGTCGCCGGAGCACCTGGTGTTCGACGCCTGGGACTCGACCGGCCGCAACGTGCGGTTTCCATAGTTGCGAGGGGATTTCGCCGTGCGGGGCTGGCCGGGTCTGATCGCCGCCTGGAGCATCGTGGCCGCGGCCACGGTGCCGGCGGCGGAGCCGCCGCCGGAGCGGGTGGGCAGGGAGTCAGCCGGGCGGCTCGTCACGCCGGTCAACCAGGTCGTGGCGGCCGCCGGACGCACCGTGGAGCTGCCCGGCCTCCGGCCGCAGGCGATCGCGATCTCCCCCGACGGCACGCTCGTCGCCACGGCCGGCAAGACCAACGAGGTGGTGATCGTCGATCCCGCCACGGCCGCGATCCGCCAGCGGGTGAAGCCGCCGGCGGAGGAGGCCGAGCCGCCGCGGGACTGCGAGACCGCCCGCAACCTCAAGCCCGACACCCAGGCGATCGAGAGCTTCACGGGGCTCGCATTCTCGCCCGACGGCACGCGGCTGGCGATGAGCAACGTGCACGGGTCGGTGAAGGTGTTCGCCGTGATCTCGGGATCGGTGGCCGCGTCGCACACCATCCACCTTCCGCCCGCCAAGGCGCCGCAGCGGTCGAAGGAGATTCCGGCGGGCCTGGCCTTCTCCGCCGACGGCTCGCGGCTCTACGTGTGCGGCAACCTCTCGAACCGCCTGCATGAGATCGACGTCGCCTCGGGTACGACGCGCCGGTCGTTGGACGTGGGCGTGGCGCCGTACGACGTCGTGCTCGCGGGCGATGCCGCCTTCGTGAGCAACTGGGGCGGGCGCCGGCCTGGGCAGGGCGACGTCACCGGCCCGGCCGGTAAGGGGACGAAGGTCCGCGTCGATCCCGTGATGCACGTCGCGAGCGAGGGGTCGGTGAGCCGGATCGACCTGGCGTCCGGAGCGACCACGGAGACCGTCACAGGGCGGCATGCGTCGGGGCTTGCGGTGTCGCCCGACGGCCGGCACGTGGTGTGTGCCGCCGCCGCCGCCGACACGCTTGCGATCCTCGACGCCGCCACCGGCGAGCTCGTCGAGACGGTATGCACCAAGCGGACGCCCGCGGAGCTCTTCGGCGCCGCGCCGAACGCCGTGGCCTTCGATCCCGATGGCACGCGGCTCTATGTGTGCAACGGCTCGCAGAACGCCGTGGCGGTGATGGAGTGGGATCCCGACGACCGTGGCGAGACGCGGCTCGTGGGCCTGATTCCGGTCGGCTGGTATCCCGGGGCGATCGCCTTCGATGCCGCCCGTGCAACGCTCGTCGTCGCCAACCTCAAGGGCCTGCCGGAGAAGGGTCGGATGCTGAAGGACACGCCCACCTTCAACTCGCACCAGCACCAGGGATCGCTCTCGCTCGTACCGCTGCCCTCAGCCGAGGATCTTCCCGCGCTCTCCGAGACGGTGGCGCGGAACATGCGGGCGGAGGCGATCGAGCGGGCGTTCCTGCCACCTCGGGAGGGGATCGCGCCGCGGGCGATCCCGGAGCGGATCGGCGAGCCGAGCCTGATCGAGCACGTGGTCTACGTGATCAAGGAGAACCGCACCTACGACCAGGTGCTCGGCGATATCCCGCGGGGTAACGGCTTTGCGGACCTCTGCATCTTCGGCGCCGCGATCACTCCCAACCATCACGCCCTCGCCGAGCAGTTCGTGCTGCTGGACAACACCTACTGCTGCGGGATCCTCTCGGCCGATGGCCACAACTGGAGCACGTCGGCCGTGGCCACCGACTACATCGAGAAGGGCTTCGCCGGCTTTCCGCGGAGCTATCCCGACGGCATGGGCGACGGCGAGACCGACGCCCTCGCCTGGTCGCCCGCCGGCTTCATCTGGGATTCAGCCCGTCGCAAGGGCCGGACGGTTCGCAACTACGGCGAGTTCATGATGCCGCGGGTGCGGTGGCGGGATCCCGCGCGGAAGGGCAAGCCCGGGTTCGCTGCCTGCTTCGCCGCATGGCGGGCCGGCCGCGACACGGGCGACGTGATCTTCGCCTGCGAGCCGGCGATCGAGTCGATCCGCCCGTTCTCGCCGCGGCACACCGTCGGCTGGGACATGGCCGTGCCCGACCAGCTGCGGGCCGACGTGGTGCTCGAGGAGCTGGCCGAGTGCGAGACGCGGGGGGCGTATCCGCACCTCACGATCATCTGCCTGCCGAACGACCACACCAACGGCACCGCGGCCGGCTCGGCCACGCCCGCCGCCTGCATGGCCGACAACGACCTGGCGCTCGGGCGGATCGTCGAGGCGCTCTCGCAC
>JBJTRH010000443.1:0-2012 GCA_046076065.1 Planctomycetaceae bacterium
CAGGTATCTCGGTAACGCCGAGATGGCGGAGGACGTGTTCCAGGCGACGTTTCTTCAGGTACACCTCAAGAGGGAGCAGTTCGAGGAGGGCCGCCGGTTCCGGCCCTGGCTGTACACGATCGCGACCAACCAGGCCATCGACGCCCAGCGGCGCAACCGCCGGCACAGGATGGTGAGCCTCGACAACCGGACGGGAGGCGAGAACGACGTTGGATCGCTGGTCGAGATGCTGGCCGGGAACGGACAGACGGCGGATCAGCAGATGGAGGTCGAAGAGGCCCGCGATTGGGTCCGCTCGGCCGTCGACGAACTTCCCGACCCGCTCAAGAGTGCACTGATGCTCGTGTATCACCAAGGCATGAAATACCGCGAGGCGGCCGATGCGCTCGGCATTCCCGTCGGAACCGTGAAGAGCCGGCTCCACTCCGCGCTGCTCAAGCTCAATGAGTCGTGGCTGCGGAGTGGTCGGGCCGTGCCCGGCGCCTTGGAGGGCAGCGGGCCATGATCGACAACCGGATCGACCGTGTAACGGGCTGCCGCGAGGGGTTCTGCCATGCGTGAGGACGAACTGGTCGGCTACTGTCTCGGGGCGCTCGACGACGTCGAGATGAAGCGCGTGGAGACGGCCCTCGCCGACCCGGTGCAGGGGCCTCCGCTCCGCCGAAACATCGAAACGATCCGGCGGGCCTTCGGTCCGCTGCAGCCGGATCGGGCTCTGCTGCCGCCGCCCCCCGGCCTTGCCGGACGGACCCTCGCGTTCGTCTCGGCCCAGACGGCCGCTCCGGCCGCCGTGGTCCGTCCCGCCCCGCGACAGCCCGCGCATCGCTCGAGCGACGAGGCAGCCTGGCAGGGTTCGTCGACCCGGCGGTGGATCGACCGGGCGATTCTGGCCGCATCGGCGGTCGCAGCCTGCGTGCTCGTCGTGCCGATGCTGCTCGAATCGATCGCCGACGCCCGGGCGCGGCGGACCCAGCGAAACCTGCAGACGCTGGCGGGCTCGCTGCACGGCTACGGCGAAGCGCACCGCATGCTGCCGACGCCGCCCAGTGACGGGCCGCTTTCCCGCGCGGGGTTGTATGCCCCCACGCTGGTCTCGGAGCATCGCCTCGTGGCCGACGACGGCACCGTGCTCGTGCCCGACTCGGAGTATGCCCAGCGTGGCGGCCATCGCGTGCCCTCGCTCGAGGAACTCCGGGAGGCGGTGGGCACACCGCGATTCGAGGAACTCGTGCGGTCGATGGGGGGCGATTTTGGCTACACGCTCGGCCACCGCGATCACACGGGTGCGTTGCAGCCCGTTCATGATCGCCGCCGGGCCCACCATCCACTGATGGCCGACGCTCCCGACGACAGTGGAGAGCGGAGCGCCAACCACCCGGAGGGCCTCCACTTTCTCCTCTTCGAGGACGGCCATGTGGAGCAGGTGACCGGCGATGCGCTGCACCGCGACGACCATCTCTACCGCAATGAGTCGGGCGAGATTCGCGCAGCGAAAGATCCCGAAGACGCCGTGATCGGCGACTCGCACCACCAGCCGTAGCCGCTCCTCGGCGGCACGGGTGCTGGGCTTGCCGAGCGTGGATGCCGTGCGACCTCAGCCAGCCGCCAGCGACCGCTTGGCCGCGGCGGCGACGCCCTCGGGTGTGATCCCGAAGTGCTTGTAGAGCGCGGCGAACGGGGCCGACGCCCCGAAGGTCCGCATCCCCACGAACTCGCCCCGCGTGCCGGTCCACCGCTCCCAGCCGAAGCCACAGGCCGCCTCGCAGGCCACGCGGGCCGTGATCGCCTTCGGCAGCACGCTCTCGCGGTAGGCCGAGTCTTGCTCCTCGAAGAGATCCCAACTCGGCATGCTCACCACGCGGGCCTTGATGCCCTCCGCCGCCAGCTTGTCGGCAGCCTCGAGGCAGATCGGGACCTCGCTCCCGGTGCCGATCAGGATGCAGTCGGGCGTGCCGCCGGCGGCCTCCTTGAGCACGTAGGCGCCCCGTGCCGTGCCGGCCGCCGACCCCAGG
>JBJTRH010000444.1:0-11363 GCA_046076065.1 Planctomycetaceae bacterium
GGCCGCATCTGGCGGCGGCCCGCATCGCTCACGCGATTGCGGCTTCCTGGCGGTCAGCGACGGCGGCGACGCAGGGCTCCGGCGGCCGCGGCGACGAGCACGAGGCCGGCCGGCAACGCCGGCTCCGGCACAGCCGCCACGCCGCTGATCGAGCCGGACGACGTGTTGTAGTTCCCGGCGTCGTAGAGGCCCGTGGCGAAGAAGTCGGCGGCGTCGAGGATGTCGACGATCCCGTCGTAGCTGAAATCGCCCTCGATCCAGGTCGCTGGAGCGCCCGTGTCGAACTTGCCCAGGGCGAGGAAGTTCGACGCGTCGAGGATGTCGATCGACCAGTCGATGTTGGTGTCCCCCGGGGCCGCGTAGGCCGCCGTCAGCGAGCCGTCGCCGTTGTCGATCCAGCCGACCGCTCGTGGCACGCTCAGTGCCACCGCGGCGGCGGCCGCGCTCGACGTGATGCCCGACGTGCCCGTCCAGGAGCCGTCGGCCCGGCCCTCGAGGATCTCGGCCACCAGCTGGGCCCCCGACATCCCGCTCGCGATCGTGACGGCACCGGTGGTGAGGTCCAGCAGGCCGTTGCCGCTCGCGAGATCGAGGCTCGCCACGCTGGCCGTGGTGAGGGGGGCAACCTGTCCGGTGCCACCGGCCACCACCACCAGACGGCTCGCCGACAGCGCGGAGCCGTTGGCGAGCCGCAGCACGCCGCCCTGGACGGTCGTGGATCCCGAGAGCGTGTTGGCCTGGTCGAGCACGAGCGTGCCGCCACCGACCTTCAGCACCGGGACCGAGCCCGAGAGCGTCGGGTAGCCCGCCTGGGTCTGGGTCTTCGTGCCGCTCGGAACGTTGATCGTGATCAGCGACTGCGTGCCGCTCGACGTGAAGACGAGGTTCAGATTGGTCCCGCTCTGGGCGATCGAAAAGGTTCCCCCCGACAGGGCGTTGGCGAATCCGCCGGTGCCGTTGGTCGCCGACGTCCGGATCGTGAATTTATCGGCTGCGAATCCGCTGATACCCCCGGCAGCCGAGGCGATTCGCCAGGTGTAGCTCTGCCCCGGCGTGAAGCCCGCGGCCGAGCCACTGACATCGGGGAGGATCGACGAGAGCGTCCAGAGATTGACCGCGAAGGGGTCCAAGGCGGTGGATGCGATCGTGAGCGTGCCGTTCGTGCTCAGAAGGTCCCACGCCGCTCCCGCCGTGCCCGACGCGTTGAAGAGTTGCAAGTTGTAGTTGCCCCCGGATCCGAAGGTGACACCCTGGGTGAACGAGAGGGTGCCCGGACTCGTGCCCGGAGACACGGTGGCGCCCCCCGCGAACGTGGCGCCGCCGTTGACGGTCCCGCTGCCGCCAAGCGTCTGCGTCGCCGGCACCGCGTAGCCACCGGCCTGGGACGTCACGTCGAACGTGGCCCCTGCGGCGACGACGACCGACGACGAGGCCGCCACGGACCCGGCCGCCGAGAGCGACAGCGTGCCCGCGGCGACGGAGGTCGCACCGGTGTAGGTGTTGGCGGCTCCGAGCACCAGCGTGCCCGATCCCCGCTTGGCGAGCCCACCGCCGGCCCCGCCGTCGAGAAGCGGCTGGTCGATCGTCACGCTCGCGCCGTTGGTGTCGATCACGGCCCCACCGACCAGCACCGTCGCCGAGTCGAGACCGCTCAGGAAGTCGTTCCTCGCCCCCGCGTTAGCGCGGAGCACGCCACCGTTGAACGCCATGCTCGCGGTCGTTCCCGCCTTGCGGATGCAGGGCACCGTCAGCGTGCCGCCGTCGAGGGCCACCACGCCCGAGCCGATCCCGAAGTTGCCGAGGGTAAGGCCGCTCGCCGTGCCGGCGACGGTCACGCTGCCGGACCCCGACACGGTCAGGGTGCCGCTGCCGTCGAAACCGACGATCAGGCCGCTCGCGGTGCCCGTCTGGGCGAACGACCCGCCGGACACGGCCAGTTCGCCGGTCGAGCCGCCATTGCGGCCGAGGATGACCTCCGACGACGCGGTCGTCGTGCCGCCCGACTGGCTCCAGCGTGCGGAGCCCGTGCGTGCGATGATGAACTCCGATCCGCTGGAGGTGAACGTGCCGCCCGACATCGTCGCGGTCGCGACCGACGTCCCGTTCTTGGCCATGTAGGTCGAGGCCGCGGTCACGTTCGCAGTGTCTCGAATGACCAGCGCGCCGGTCGAGCCGTCGAGGTCGGCCACGTTGAAGTCGACCGGCACCGTGACGACCGCGGCATCGCGGGCCGTGAACGAGCCGCTGCCCGAGTGGCCGATCGCCAGCCAGCCGGCGGTGGTGAACGTACTCGCGTTCGCCACGGTGACGCTCCCGACGGCACCGGCCGCGTTCCCGATCCGAGTGCCGTTGTCGGAGGAAAACGACGACGTTCCGCTGAGCACCAGTGCACCCGTCGATCCGGCGCTGTCGCCGATCAGCGAGTCGCCGCCGCTCGTGAGCGACGAGTTGACGAGCGTGACCGTCTGCGTGGCGAGGTTCGGCGTGACACCGCCATCCGATCCGATGGCCAGCCCGGCCGCGGTGATCGCTCCCCTGGTCACCGTCACCGTGGCGGCGGCTCCCGTGGCCCCCGTGCCACGACCGACCGACAAAAATCCCGTGGCGTTCAGAGTGGCGTCGGTGACCGTCAATGCCGCGCCCGAGTCGGCGACGGCCCCCACGACCACCTCGCCGCTGAACGAACTGGTCTGCGAGGCCGGCCCGGTTCCGCTGCCTGCCAGCGCGAGCGTGCCCGAGCGGATGGCGAGGGCATCGCCCGTCCCGGGCCCGACCGCGATCGACGTGCCCGTGAGCCGCAGGGTGCCCGATCCCGAGACGGCGAGCGTGCCCGTGCCTGACACGTTGCCCGAGACGCTCAGGGTCGTGCCCGGAGCCGTCACCTCGAAGCCACCGCCCGCCCCGCCGGTCGAGAACCCGCGATTCACGGTCGCCGAGGAGCCCGTGTAGGCCAGCGTGCCCCCCGCGAGCACGAGGTTGGCCGCGGCCGATGACGACGCGCCGACCGGGCTGGCCGTGCCGCCATTGGCGAGCGTGGCGACCGCCAGCCGCCCGCCGGCCACCGTCGTGGCGCCGGTGTACGTGTTGGCCGTCGCCAGCGTGGCCGATCCGCCGCCCAGCTTGCGGAGCGACCCCGTGCCCGAAATTGCCCCGGTGCCGGAGAAGGAGTAGGAGAGCGTCGAGTTGTCGATGGTCACGGACGACGGGCTGACCGTCGCGGCCACGACGACGTTCGTCGTGCCCGCGGCCGCGTCGTTGAAGAGTGCGGCGTCACCGTTGGCGAAGGTGGAGGCCGTGGTGGGGGGAATCAGCCAGTTGGCCGTCGTTCCCACGTCCCACGACCCGGCGGGGGTTCCGGAGGCAAGCCCGTTCCACTGCCGGGCGGCGATCGCCGTGACGTTCAGGAAGATCGTCGAGCCGTTGTCGAGAAGCGACGCCGTGTAGCCGGTCAGCGGCGCGAGCGAATACGTGCCCGCCCCGGTCTTCGAGCCGTATTGGATCAGCGGAATCTGCCCGATCGCCGGCTGGACGCCCGACACGGTGATCGTGACGGGACCTCCGGCGGTCAGCGTGCCGAGCACGTTCAGCGGCGCCAGCGTGGGATTGCCGAACGACGAGAAATCGACGTCGAGGCCGACGGTGCCCGTCATGGCGAGCGTTGCCGCCGAGAGCTGCGTGCCCGATCCGCCGACCATCACCCCGAGTTTCGTGCCATTGGCGAGCGCATAGCCGCCGCTCGCGAGGCTCGTGGTCTGCACCGCGAGTTTGCCCGCGACCACGACGTTGGAGCCCGTGTACGTATTGAGGCCGGTCAGCGACAGCGTGCCGGAGCCGATCTTGACGAGGCCGCCGCCACCGCCATCGGCGAGCGACTGCCCGACGGTCAACGACTGCCCGTTCGTGTCGAAGGTCACACCGCCGGGCAGCACCACGGCGTTGTCGAGCCCAGTCAGGAACGCGGGCGTCGCACCCGCCGCTGCCCGGATCGTGCCGCCGTTGAGCGACATCGTGGCAGTCGTGCCGAGCCCCTTGCGGATCACCGTGGTCTCGACGAATCCACCGTTGAGGTTGAACGAACCCACCCCCGGGGCCGCCTCGTCGGGATTGCCGGCATTGGCGGCATTGGCGGCCAGCACGATGCCCGACGTGCCAGCCAGGATCGTGCCCGAGCCCGACACCGTCAGCGAGCCGGTGCCGTTGCGGCCGACGACGAAGTCCCCGCTGCTCGACGCGGCGACCGTGCCACCGCTGACCAGCAGCGCCCCGGTGGTGTTGGCGCCCTTGGCCACGTAGACCGACCCGGCCGACACACGCGCCGCATCCTGCACCGTCATCGTGCCGGACGAGACGAACCGATCAGCCACGTTGAGGTCGTAGGTCACGCTCATGGCCGACCGCTCCCGAAGGGTCAGGCTGCCGCCGCCGAAGTTGCCCACGGCCGCGTAGTTCGAGGCGTTCACCTGGCTCGATCCGGAGGCCGTCATCGTGCCCACGCCCGACTGCCTCTGGCCGATCAAGAGCCTGGCCGCCGACACCGTCGACGACCCGATGACCGCGAGTTCACCGGTGCCGAGATCGCCGACGTAGAGGCCGTCACCACTGGAGAGCGTGCTGGCGCCGGCAACGGTCGCCGTTCCGGTCGCCGCGACCACGTTGCCGAGGACCAGGTTTCCGGCGGTCGCGAACGACGACGCTCCCTGGAGCGACAGGAGCGAGCCCGACCCGGCGCTGTTCGCGATCAAGGCCTGGTTCGCGACGCTCACGGACGAATCCGTCAGGGACAGCGACTGCGTGGCCGCGTTCGACAGCGAGTTGTCGAAGCCCATTCGGAGATTGGTGGCCTGGACCGCGGCGTTGGTCAGGGTTGCCGACGCGGTCTGCCCCGAACTGCCCTGCCCATGCCCGACGGACAGCCAGCCCGAGACGTTCAGCGTGGCGTTGGACACGTCCAGGGCGGCGGACGAATCGACGGCGGCCCCGACCCTCAGTTCACCGGTGACGGTATTGGTGCGGCCGGCCGCGGAGCCGGACGTGCCGCCGATCGAGAGCGTCCCGGCATCCACGGCGAACGCGTAGTCGACGGTGTCGGACCCGAGCGTGTTCGACGTGCCGGCGAGGACGAGGGTACCGGGGCCGGCCTTCCGGAATCTCCCAGCCGAGGCCGCCACGTTGCCGGCGAACGTCAGCTGGGTGCCGGCCCCGGTCACGTCGATCACGCTGTTGGAGCCTCCGATCGTGAAACCTCGGGTCGTCGACGCGGTGGATCCTGCGTAGGCCAGAGCACCGCCCGCAAACACGAGGTTCGATGGATCTGCCGACGCCGCACCGATCGCGCTCGGCGAGCCCGCGTTGGCGATGATCGAGATCGAGGTCGTGCCCCCCTCGAGCCGCGTGACGCCCGTGTAGCCGTTGACCGTATTGAGCGACAGGGCAGCGGCTCCCTGCTTCGTCAGGCCGCCGCTGCCGTTGATGGCCCCGCTGCCGCCGAGGCTGTAGGCCCGGGTCTCGTTCGTGAAGGTGGTCGCCCCGGGCAGCACCGTCGAGTTCAGCTGCACGTCGGTCGAGCCGGCGGCGAGATCGTTGAACAGCGCGGGGTTGCCGTTCTGGAAGGTCGTGGCCGAGCCGGTGAGGGTGTTGATCCAGTTGGCCGTGCTCGCCACGTTCCAGACGCTGCTGACGGCGCCGTCCCAGCGGGGCAGGGCGACGCTCGTGACCACCAGATCGATCGACTTGTTCGCCGTGTTGTTCGACAGCGTGGCGAGCACGCCGGCCGGCAGCGAGCCGAGCGTGAAGGTGAAGGCGTTGAGGCTGCCGTACTTCACGAGCGGAATGGTGCCGACCGTGGGCGCGGACGTGAGGAAGTTGATCGTCGACGCACCGGAGGTGGTGACCGCGCCGGAGACGTTGAGCGGCGCCAGGCTGGGATTTCCGAACGAGGCGAGATCGATCGTCAGGCCCGACGAGGCCCCCAGCGACAGGGCCGACGTCGTGAACTGCGCGTCGAGCCCGCCAGCCACCGTCACGCCCAGCGTGGTCGACGCGCTGAGGGTCACGCTGCCCGCGGGCGACGCGACCGTGGTCACCACCAGCTTTCCGCCCGACACCGCCACGGGCCCCGTGAAGCTGTTCGCCCCCGTGAGCGAGAGCGTGCCCGCGCCGGTCTTCGTGAACCCGCCGGATCCCGACAGGGCCTGCGGCATGGTCACCGTGAAGCCGGCGGTGTCGACGATCGCGCCGCCGGAGGCCACCGTCGCCGACCCCAGCCCCGCCATGAACGACGTCTGGTCGGCGCGAGCCGCGAGCGTGCCGCCGTTGAACACGAACGCCGAACCGGCGGCGCCCGCCCCACCGGTTAGCTGATTGACGCGCAGGGTGCCGCCATTGAGGTTCACGGTGCCGCTGGTGGCGGCTCCCGCCTTGCCGAGGACGAGCGTCGGAGCGCGTACCTCACCACCCGAGAGATTCAGCGACGCCTTCGCCCCGTCGGCGGCGCCGATCGCGAGATCGCCCACCTGCACGTCGACGAGCCCGCCCGACACGTTGATCCTGCCCCGTCCGGTCGCCCCCGTGCCCGCCTCGAGGTCGCCCGCACCGGTCTTCCGCACGAGGCCGCCGGAGACGGTAAGCGTGCCGTTTCCGCCGCTGCTGCCCACGGCCAGGGCCGTTGTCGACGCCAGCGTGCCCGAGGAGATCTCATACACGCCGACGCCACTCGCGCCCCAGGCGCCGATCTGCAGCGTGCCGGAGGTGTTGGTCAGGGTGCCACCCGTCTGGGTCACCTCGCCGCGGCCGTTGAAGTCGCCGAACATGAGGTTGCCGGAGCCACCCTTGGTGAACGAACCGCCCGAGATCACGAGCCGGCCGGTCCCGCCGCCGCTCCCGAACTTGGTCCAGTTGTTGACGCTCAGCGCTCCGCCATCCGAGATGCTGACCGTGCCCACGAGCGAGGCGGTCCCCGACGTCCTCTGGCCGACGACCAGTTCGTTCGTCGCGATCGCAAACGTGCCGCCGACGAGGTTCAGCGTGCCGGTGAACTGGGCAGTGCCCGACCCGCCGGTCTGGCCGATGTACACGGTGGCCCCCGAGGCATGGTCGTAGAGGCTTCCGGCATTCACCGTCATCGTCCCGGCGACGCCCCGGGTGCCGCTGCCCACACCGATGAAGAGTTCGCCGGATGTGGTGTGTCGCAGCGTCGACGACCCATCGAGGACGAGTGCGCCGGTGCCGGCCGACGACCCGGTGGCCTGCGTGCGGCCGACGTAGGACACGCCTGTCGTCGTGGCCGTGCCGCCGCCGAGGATCACAAGCGTGCCGCTGCCGTCCTGGCCGATCGAGAACCGCGATGCGGCCGACGTGCCCGCCAGCGTGAGGGTGGCCGTGCCGCCATTGCCGATGACCGCGAGGTCCGCAGACGTCGGCGCGGTCCCGCTGCTCCAGTTGCTGCCGGTGGTGAAGCTGCCCGAGCCGGAAGCGATCCACGAGACGTCGGCGGCCTCGCTCCCAGGAGCCCAGACCAACGCCGCGAGAAGCGGCAGCAGCGACGTGACACGCGACCAACGACAAGGGTTGACCATGGGGCGACGGACGCTCGTCCGCTCCGAGAAGGGGGCACTGCAGGCACACCAGCGGGACCACGGCAGCACCACCGTCTCCGGCCCCACAGGCCCAGACAAGCGTATGACCGCTCCCAGCCCGCAGACTAGGCCTCGACGCCGGAACGGTCAAGTTTTATGCCGCCCGAGTCACCGCGGTTTCCCCGGCGCAGCCCGGAGGCCGGCACGCATCCGGCCGTACAGGGGGGCAAACTGCCCCGCGTGGGCCTCCCCATCCGCCACGATGGCCTCCGCCGCGGCCACGCTTCCAGTGTTCACGAGCGACAGGACGAGGGCCTGGTCGCAGGCCACGCGGTCCTCGTTGATCAGCCGGCCGCGAGCCGCCTCGAGATACGGGATCGCCTCGGCCCACTCGCCGCGGAGCTGATGCAGGCGGCCCACGTACCGCTCTGCGAGACCCGTCTGGGAGTATCCACGGCGGAGCAGGAACTCGCCCTGGGCGATCGCCAGGGCTGCCTCGTCCCGCTCGGCCTCGGCAAGGCTGCCAGCGAGCCGCTCGCGGCAGGCGAGCCGAAAGTAGACGTATTCGAGGTACCACGACGTGTAGTCCGGCACCTGCGTGCGGGCGATCAAGTAGAGTCGCTCGGCTTCGGACACCTTGTTCTCCCGCATCATCACCTTGGCAATCATGCCGGTGATGGGACGCAGGCCGCCGGCGTGCGGCCGCATCGATTGCCACTCACGGGCCGCCTCGCGTACGGCGGGAGTCATGCTCGCCTCGGCATCGCGACAGGCCGCGTCGAATCGCGCGTGGGCCGCGGCGTTCGTCCGCTTCATGAACGGCACTCCAAACAGCGTGCGGAGCGTGTGGTTCACGCGATAGTCGTCGTATTCGTTTGTGCCGAGGCGGTCGGCGTACACGCGCCAGTCGGGAAGTCCGGCAGCCGCCGATGGATCGACCCGCAGGGGCTCGCTAAGGCCGCTCATCGAGGCGACAACGGCCCGCGCCGCCTCGGCCTGGCCGCGAAGGCTCAGATGCACGTGGTCGTCGAGCAGCTCCCATCCCGTCGCGCCCTCGGGCGCGAGCCGCCGAAAGTCCTCGGCGACGTCGCAAAACACGACATGGCGGCCCGCCGCAACGCGGCGGATCGCGGCTTCGGTGCCGGCGGTCGGCCGCCAAGGCATCGTGTCGAGGTCGCGGGCCTCGAGGAAGGCGGCCCGGGCCGCCTCGCGATTCCCGGCCGCCGCGAGCCGCGTGCCCTCGGCGAACCGCGCCGCCGCCGCACTGCCGCTGCCGAGCGGCGCGAGCCCGGCCTCGTTGGCCGCCGTCGTGCAGACCACCGCCGGCACCCCCGCCGCAGCGACGGTGTCGAGCATCCGGCCGAGGTGGGCCTCGAGATTGCGGACAGCCGCGTCACGGAGCGGAGAATCGGCCGGGATGACCGTCTGCGCCACCATCTGCTCCATGAGCGTCCGGCTCTCGTCGGCCTTGCCGCGGATCAGCCCCTCGGCCGCCTGCACCACGGCCAGCCCGCGCAGACCGCGCATCCACGGCAGGGCCCACGTGGGCAGCGTGCCGAAGGAGTTGATCGACGCCACGCCGTAGGCACCGAAGAACTCGTTGTTGCCCACGTAGAACACAAACAGGTCGGGGTCGTAGCGAACCGCGTCCCGCACCATGTAGACGAGCGGAAAGCTGGCGACGGCGGTCGTGCCCAGGCTGATCACCTCCACTCTTCGGTCAGGCCAGACGTCTCCCAGCATCGCCTGCAGGAAGGCCTGCATGGAGAGGTTCCGCGGCTGTGGATACCCCTTCGCTGCCGACTCGCCGACGATGAACACCCGCACGGTGCCTGCGGGCTTTGGCATCAGGAAGTTGGTCTCCTCGGCATACCCGGGGCGGGTGGGATTTGCGAAGAAGTAGGGCTTCGAGGCGGCGGGCTCCACGAGCGCGACTGATCCACCCGTGGGCAACGGCCCCGCCATGCGCAGAAAGGTCGGATACCCGCCCCACCCGGCGAGCCGCAGCACGCCCTCGATCGTCGCGAGGCCCGCCAGCGGAACCGCGAGCGTGACGGCCATGAACACCGCCCGCTTCCACGCCGGCAGGGTGGCCTTCGCGGCTGACTCGGAACTCGGTCGGGTCACGGCTGCCTCAGAACTGACGCGCGGGGTCGTGCACCACATCCTGCAGCGGGTGCCAGAGCGACACCCCCGGCGGCGGGCGGCGGAGCCCAAGCCGATCACGGCCCGCGATCCGAGCCGCGAATGCCATGGGGGTGATCACGAGAAAGAACACGAGGGCCAGAGCGAACGTGCCGAGCGTCGTTCCCACCAGCCACACGAACGCCATCCAGACCCAGTAGGCGGGGAGGCCGAGCCGGGTGCCGGTGCCGGCGGTGGCCAGGGCCAGCAGGCCGAAGCCCCAGAGCAACGGGGCGAGGTCGTGGCCGGCGCGAAACACGCCCCAGTCGACGAACCGGAACAGCGAGCCAGAGACGCCGAGCGAGGCCGCGATCGTCACGGCCCAGCGTCTGAGGTGCGTCGGCGAGGGATGCCAGTCGATCGTGATCATCGGCCGCGTGCAGGTCTACAGGGAGCGGTCGTCGCGGACGGCGACGAAGGGTCAGGCATCAGAAGAGCGTGTAGATCAAGGGCGCCGCCTGGGTGCCGCCGAGGATGATCAGCGCTCCGGCCAGCAGCAGCACCACGATAATCGGCGCCAGCATCCAGGCGCGGTTCGCGCGGACGTAATCGAACAGTTCGGCGAGAAAGGATCGGCGCGACATGCGCGGGACTCCGAGACGCTCAATCGGGACGAAACTGCCGCCGGTAGGCCTCCGCCCCGGGAAGCGGAGGCTGATCGACTTTCCGTAGGAGCCGGTCGCCGAGCACGAGCACGTCCATGTCGGTGAACATGAAACAGCGGTAGGCGTCTGCGGGGTCGTGCACGATTGGCTCGCCGCGGATGTTGAAGCTCGTGTTCACGAGCACGGGGCAGCCCGTCCGTCGCGCGAACGCGTCGAGAATAGCATGGAATCGCGGTGCTCTGCCGGCATCAACGGTCTGCACGCGGGCCGAGCCGTCGACGTGGGTCACGGCCGGCAGCGGACCACCCACGTCACGCAGCCGTCCGAGGCCGGTTTCGCGGATCCGATCACGATCAACCCCGTGTTTCACCGGCGCCACGAGCAGCATGTAGGAACTCTCGCCATCGAGATCGAAGCACTCCCGCTGCCGTCCCGCGAGAACCGCGGGCGCGAAGGGGCGGAACGACTCGCGAAACTTGATGGCGAGGTTCAGCCGCCGCTGCATGTCGGAGCGTCGGGGATCGGCGAGGATCGATCGCTGCCCCAGGGCTCGTGGCCCGAACTCGGCGGCGCCGGCAAAGTGCCCCACGATCCGGCCGGCGTCGAGTTCGGACGCGATCGCGTCCACGAGCCCGGCCTCGTCCGGAAACGACTCCGCCACCCCGCCGACACGCGTGATCGCCTCGTCGATGGCGGCGGCGTCGAACGCCGGCCCGAGGAGCGAGCCCCGCTGGGAGTCGAGCGGATCCGGCGTGCGGGGATTCCCGAGATGGCCATGCCAGTGGGCGAGCGCCGCCCCCAGCGCTCCGCCGGCATCCCCGGCGGCCGGCTGGATCCAGATTCGCCGGAAGGGGCCTTCCCTGAGCAGGCGGCCGTTGGCCACGCAGTTGAGCGCCACGCCTCCGGCGAGGCACAGGTCCTGCATGCCCGTCCGGTCATGGACATGCCTCGCCATCCGCAGCACGATCTCCTCCAGCACGCGCTGGATGCTCGCCGCGAG
>JBJTRH010000445.1:0-3898 GCA_046076065.1 Planctomycetaceae bacterium
GGGGCGGAGTGATCGCGGCCATGCCGCACCGTAGCCGGATGCCACCGAGTTGGGCAGGGCCTGCCGGAAAAGGGAGCGGTGGCGGGCATGGGAGTCTTTGATGCCATGCGACAGAGGCGTCGTTTTCGGCTTCGTAGGGCGTGCTTTGTCCGATTTTCGTGGCGGCGCCTTCTCGGCACGCCGTTTGCGGTTCACATGGAGAGAACTTATTTGGGCCTCGCTCGGTCGTCGCTGCGGCAGCGATCGGTTTTCGATGGCCGCCCCGTCCGGAAGGATGCCCCAACGCGGCCTCGGGTGGGTACTCCGCCTAACACTCACCCGGGCCGGGGCATGCGCCCACGGTTCCGCCGCCGCTTGTGGTGGTGTTGTCACCGGGGATAGCCTCGGGCGTCCCACGTGCGAAAGGCGGATTCCCGTGAAGCTCATCATCGCGATCATTCAGTCCGGCAAGCTCGAGAGCGTGAAGCAGGCGCTGTCCGAGGTCGAGGTGTTTCGCCTCACGGTGCTCGACGTGCAGGGCTTCGGTCGCCAGCGGGGGCACGCGGAGGCCTATCGGGGGCACGAGATCTCGGTGAACCTCGTCCGCAAGGTGCAGCTCCAGATCGGGGTGAACGACGAGTTCGTGGAGCCGACGATCGAGGCGATCATCCGCGGCGGCCGGTCGGGCGACCACGGCGAGATCGGCGACGGCAAGATCTTCGTGCTGCCGATGGACGAGTGCGTGCGGATCCGCACCGGTGAGCGCGGCGGCGAGGCCATCTGACATCGGGCTGCGGGCCGTGTGGTTGGCTCAGGGCTGCCCGTGCCCCGTCACCGGACGTTCGCGGATGCCCTCGTGGCATCCTCTCACTCGGATGCCGCCGGCGCTTCGCCATCGTGGCTGCGCTTGGCGTCATACGCCGGCTCTCGGGGCACGGGCAGCCCCTCGCTGAGTTCGTGCCTCAGGAAGCCGCAATCGCGTGAGCGATGCGGGCTGCGCTGCTGGAGGACGTGGCCCCATGGAAGCCGCGTTCTTGTTCGCGATGCGGGCTGCGGGTCCGGTCGTCAGGGTTGTTCTGGCCCGGATTCGAGCCCCCGGCCGGGGCCGTCACTCTGCTGCCGACCGAGTTCTTCCCGGGCACGACGCAGGTTGTCGCGGGCCTTCGCGTGCGCGGGGTTCAGCCGCAGGGCCTCCTCGTAGTGCGGCACGGCCTCCGCGAGCCGTCCCTGGACTGCGAGGAGGTATCCGAGGTTGTTGTGCGCCTCCGCCGAGGTCGGCATCAGTCGCACCACCTCCCGGAAATGATCGGAGGCCTCGCGCGGATTCCCCAGCAGCGCGAGGGCGACGCCGAGATTGGAGTGGATCTCCGCGACGTCCGGATTGATCCGCAGCGCTTCCTGGTAGTGCGGGATCGCCTCTCCGGGGCGGTCGGACTGGAGCAGCATCGTCGCCAGGTTGTTGCGGGCCTGGAACGACGTGGGGCGGAGACGGATCGCCTGTTCGTAGTGCCCGATCGCCTCCTGGGAACGGCCGAGGCCGCCGAGCGCGGCTCCGAGGTTCGTGTGGGCCGTCCACGAGTCGGGGTTCGTGGCGAGCGAGTCCTCCATCAGGTTGACGGTCGAAGTGAAGGCCTGGCTTCGCTCCCACGTCAGGGCCATGCAGCCGAGCACGAGCACGGCTGCGGTCCCCGTGGCGACGGGCCGCCAGCCCGCGATGGCCGCGGCCGTGCGCAGGCCGGCCGCCACGAGCATGGTGACCGATGGCAGGGCGAGGTACTGGAGGTGGTCCGACACGAGGGAGTAGCGGCGAAACCACATCGGCACGATGCCCAGCACCGGCCCGAGCGCGAGCAGGTAGCAGCCCAGCCCCATCGCCAGGGGCCGCCGCCAGCGGGCGTCGAGCCGCGCGATGATCGCGGCCATCGCGACGAGGCCTGCCAGGGGCAGCCAGGCCACGACGGTGGTCGGGTCGACCGTCCACCGCGGATAGAGCATCGCGAGCCTGAACGGCAGAAGCGCCTTCCCGAGATAGAACCAGGCGACCCAGCCGCTGGCGGCGACCCGCGAGAGCAGGCTGTCGGCGGCCGCGTCGCCGGGCACGCCGGCACCCGTGGCCTGCCGCCACAGGGTCACGAGGCCCATCGCCAAAGCGAGCAGGAAGAACGGAGCCGCGCGAAGGATGTCCTGACGGCCGATGCGGCCACGCCGCCACCAGCCGCAGGCCAGCAGCAGCGGCGGTAGGATCACGGTCGAGGTCTTCGCCGTCAGCGCCAGCAGGAAGGCCACCAGCGACACCGCATACCACGCCCATCGTCCCGTGGCATCGAACCGCAGCCAGCAGAGGAGGGCCGCGGCGCAGAGCGGCAGCGAGAGGCAGTTCTTCAGTTCCGCGATCCACGCCACGGATGCGACGGTGACCGGATGGACGGCGAACAGCAGCGCTCCAAGCCAGGCCCAGGGGATGCCGAGTGCCCGCCCGACGCGCCAGACGAGCACCGCGCCAAGTGCATGCAGGAGCAGGTTCACGGCCCGGTAGCCCGTGGGATTCATGCCCCACAGCCGCCACTCCAGCCAGAACGCGGAGTTGGACAGGGGCCAGTAGTCCTGCGTCTGGTTCGTGAGCCAGATGCCGCGCAGGCCGTCGGCGTCGTGGATCAGGCGATGCGTCGGCGTGGTGGGCGCGGCGGCGATCCAGGTGTCGTCGTCCCAGAGAAACTCCCCGCGGAGCGACGGCCAGAAGGCCGCGACCGCGGCCAGCGCGATCAGCAGGCCTCCGCCCAGCTGGAGCCACAGCTGGATCCACAGGGACGCGCCGCCCGCACCGACGACCGGTGCAGCGCCGCCTCGTCGGGGGCCGTGCGACCGCCTCATGCCCGCTGCGGGTGCAGCCGCGGTCCGCCGCCGAGGACGAGCCGATTCGTGGCGGCGAGGAAGGCCCGCGCCGACGCCTCGAGCGAGTCGGTCGACACGCCGCGGCCCCGCTGCACCTGCCCGGCGTGCTCGAGTTCCACCGTCACCTCGGCCTGCGCATCCTTGCCGACCGTCACCGCCTGCACCCGGAAGTCGCGGCACGCCGTGGTGATCCCGGTGAGCTTCTCGATCGCCAGGAAGATGCCGTCGATCGGGCCGTCGCCGGCCGTGATCGTGGCCGACCTCGGTTCACCGTTCTGGAGCACGCGGAGCGTGACCGTCGGCGAGACTCCCGACTCGCTCGTGAGCGAGTAGCCCTCGTAGACGAACTGCTCGGGCAGCTCCGAGAACTGCTGCTCGCAGAGCGCCGCGATGTCGCCGTCGTAGATCTCCTTCTTGCGGTCGGCGAGCAGCTTGAACCGCTCGAACACCGTCTGCAACTGCTCGGTGGTGAGCTGGTAGCCGAGCGCCTTGGCCCGATCGGCGAGCGCGGCCCGGCCGCTGTGCTTGCCGAGCACGAGATCGGTCCGTTCCAGGCCCACGTCCTCGGGACGCATGATCTCGTACGTGCGCGGCTCCTTGAGCATGCCGTCCTGATGGATGCCCGACTCGTGCGCGAAGGCGTTCTTGCCCACGATCGCCTTGTTGCGCGGCACCTGGATGCCGGTGATGTTGGCCACCAGGCGGCTCGTGGGCACGAGCTTCTGGGTCGCGATCCGGGTGGAGCACTGGTAGTAGTCGCCCCGCGTCCGGAGCGCCATCACGACCTCCTCGAGCGAGCAGTTGCCCGCCCGCTCGCCGATGCCGTTGATCGTGCACTCAATCTGGCCCGCCCCGGCCTCCACCGCCGCGAGGCTGTTGGCCACGGCGAGGCCGAGGTCGTCGTGGCAGTGCGTGCTGATCACCGCCTTGTCGATGTTCGGCACGCGGTCGACGAGGCTCTTGATCACCCGGTGCATGTGCGTGGGCGTCGCGTAGCCGACGGTGTCGGGGATGTTGACGGTGGTGG
>JBJTRH010000446.1:0-3301 GCA_046076065.1 Planctomycetaceae bacterium
GCGTGAACACCACGGCCGGCACGAGGTCGTAGGCCACGTGTGACCAGCGTCCCGCGATCGCGTCGACGCAGGCCACACCATCCTCCTCGGCCTTGTGTGCGAGCATGGGCCCGGGCACGCAGTCGCCGATGGCCCACACGCCCGGAGCCGACGTGCGGAAGTGACCGTCCACGGCGATGAAGCCCCGCGCATCGGGCACGATGCCGACGGTGTCCAGCCCGATGCCGTCGGTCGCCGGCCGGCGTCCCGTGGCAGCGAGCACCCGGTCGCAGCGGATCGCCTCCTGCCCCTCGCACTCGACGACGGCGCCGTTGCCGTCGGTGCGGGCACGGGTGACCTTGGCACCGAGGCGAACGTCGAGCCCCTGCTTGCGGAACAGGGCGAGGGCCTCGGTCGCGATCTCCCCGTCGATGCCCGCGAGGATCCGGTCGGCGAACTCGAGCACCGTGACCCGGGCCCCGAGCCGCCGCCACACGGTGCCCAGTTCGAGGCCGATGTAGCCGCCACCGATGACCACGAGATGACCGGGCACCGCATCGAACGAGAGCGCCTCCGTGCTCGTCCCGACGAACCGGCCGTCGACGTCCACCCCCGGCAGCACGATGCTGCGGCTGCCGACGGCGAGAATGACCTTCGGGGACTCGATGACCGTCGTGGTGCCGTCGGCCACGGCCACCGTCACGCGGCCGGGTCCGGCGAGCTGTCCGACGCCGGCGTACCTGGTGATCCGGTTCTTGGCGAGCAGGGCGTCGATGCCCTTCCCCAGCGTGGCGACGATCTCCTCCTTCCGCCGCATCATCGTCGCGAGGTCGAACGACACGCCGGTCACGCTCACCCCGTGCCGGCCGAGATCGTGCCGGGCCATCTCGAGCTTGTGGCTCGACTCGAGCAGCGCCTTCGACGGAATGCAGCCTACCCGCAGGCAGGTGCCTCCCATCCTCGGCTCCTTCTCGACGATCCCGACGTTCATGCCGAGTTGGGCGGCGCGGATGGCGGCCACGTAGCCGCCGGGGCCGCCGCCGATCACGATCAGGTCATGCGTCATGAATCACCTGGGCTCGGTCGCTCGGTCGTCACACTTCCAGCATCAGGCGGGAGGGATCCTCGATCGTGTCCTTGATCCGCTTCAGGAACGTGACGGCCTCGCGGCCGTCCACGAGCCGATGGTCGTACGTCAGCGCGAGATACATCATGGGCCGGATCACCACCTGCCCATTCAGGGCCACCGGACGATCCTGGATCGCATGCAGCCCGAGGATGCCGCTCTGCGGCGGATTGATGATCGGCGTCGAGAGCATCGAGCCGTAGACGCCGCCGTTGGAGATGGTGAACGTTCCGCCCTGGAGTTCCTCGAGCTTGACCTTGTTCTCCGCAGCCCGCCGGGCGAAGTCCCCGATCGTCTGCTCGATCTGGGCGAAGGACAGGAGTTCCGCGTTGCGGATCACCGGAACGACGAGTCCCTTGCCGCCACCGACCGCGATGCCGATGTCGTAGTAGTCGCGGAACACGATGTGCGGCTCGCGGTACTCGGCGTTGACCTGCGGCACGGCCCGCAGCGCCTCGACCACGGCCCGGACGAAGAACGACATGAAGCCGAGCTTCACACCGTACCGCTCGTTGAACACGTCCTTGAACTTGGAGCGGAGCGCCATCACGGCGCTCATGTCGCAGTCGTTGAACGTGGTCAGCAGCGCCGCCTGCTGCTGGGCCTCGACGAGCCGCTCGGCGATCCGCTGCCGGATCGGGCTGATGAGCTGATACCGCTCCTCACGGCTGCCGCGGGCCGCTCCGCTCGCCGCGGCGACGACCGGCACCGCCGCAGCAGGCTTCACGGCCACGGCGGTGGCGGCGACCGCATCCGACTTCGTCACTCGGCCGCCGGGCCCCGTTCCCGCCACGGCGTCGGCGGGAACCGCCGCCTCGCCGAGCACGCGGGCGGCCGCCGGCATCACCCGCGGCGGCATCACCGGGGCGGCGGGCGGCTGCACGGAACCGATCGTCGTGCGGCCGTCGGTCCGCTTCACGTCCACCGTGGGCAGCGGCGGCGGCACGGCGGCGCCGACCGCGGCAGGCTCGAGATAGCCGATCACCTCCCCGACGACCGCCCGCTCCCCGCTCCCCTTGAGCACCTTCACGATCGTGCCCGCTGAGGGCGCCGGGAGTTCCACCGTGGCCTTGTCGCTTTCGATCTCCACGATCGACTCGTCTGCGACGACGGCATCGCCCTCGCGTTTCTTCCAGGTGCCGATCATCACCTCCGTGATCGACTCGCCGACTTCCGGCACCTTCAGCTCGATGGGCATGGTGAACCGCCGCCCACGGGCGGCCTCTGGGGGGAAACTCGTCAACTCGTGAACGCGGCGGTGAGCAGCTCGTTCTGCTCGAGATCGTGGCTCTTCTTGGAGCCGGTGGCTGGGCTGGCGGCACTCTGCCGACATACTCCCGAGAACGGGAACCGGTCGAACAGCTTCTCGCCGAAGTAGATCCGCATGAATCGCCAGGCGCCCATGTTCTCGGGCTCCTCCTGCACCCAGACGACGGGTGTGCCCGGCGTGAAGGTGGCAAGGGCCTGCTCGAGGCCCTGACGGGGCAGCGGATAGAGCTGCTCGACGCGGATGATGGCGACATCTCGCCGGCCGAGCTCCTGCCGCCGCTTCTCCAGCTCGTAAGCGACCTTGCCGCTGCAGAGCAGCACCCGGTGAACGTCGCGGGGAGGCGTGTCCGACGAGTCGCGGAGCACCCGTTGAAATGTGCCCCTGACGAAGTCGTCGAGGGGCGACACGCACCCCGGATGCCGCAGCAGGCTCTTGGGCGTCATCACCACCAGCGGCTTCCGCCAGACCCGCAGCACCTGCCGACGAAGCAGGTGAAAGAGCTGAGCCGGCGTCGTCGGCTGGGCAACCTGGATGTTGTCCTTGGCGCACAGGGAGAGGAAGCGCTCGAGCCGGGCGCTCGAGTGCTCCGGCCCCTGCCCCTCGAAGCCGTGCGGCAGCAGCATCGCGAGGCCCGAGAGCCGGTTCCACTTGTCCTCGGCGCTGACGATGAACTGGTCGATCACCACCTGCGCCGCGTTCACGAAGTCGCCGAACTGGGCCTCCCACATGACGAGGCCGTCGGGGCAGTCGAGGCTGTAGCCGTACTCGAAGCCGAGCACGCCCGCCTCCGAGAGCGGGCTGTTGGCGATCTCCACCGGCGCCTGGTCGGGGGCCAGGTGCTCGAGCGAGCACCACGTCTCGTCGGTCACCGCGTCGTGGATCACCGCGTGGCGGTGGCTGAACGTGCCCCGCTGGCTGTCCTGGCC
>JBJTRH010000447.1:0-9684 GCA_046076065.1 Planctomycetaceae bacterium
ACAACGTAATCACGTATTCGGCGAACGTCGGCGCCAGCGGGATGGTCGGCAACGACACGGCCGGCTACGGCAGCCTGCTCTTGGCGGCGCACGGCGGCACCGCCTCCGGCAACCACGTCTACTCCGCGACGAGTTCCCAGCTCGGCAGCGCCAAGGCCCTGCTCGGCGACACCTGGCTCAACGACGGCTTCGAGGGCTACGCGACCGGGGCCACGCCCAACTCCACCACCTCGCCGCAGCTCGTCTCGGCCGGCTACACGACCGTGGCCGCGGGCAACGGCGGCAAGATGGCCCGCTACCTCAAGGCGTCGGGGTCCAGCGTGGGCTCGCTGCAGTACAGTCTCTCGGCGTCGAACGCCACCGCCCGGCCCCAGGGCTTCATCTCGTTCGACATCCAGCAGAACGCCAACGCCGCGATCGCCTCGGCCAACCAGCTCTACTTCCGGCTGGGCGTGAACGACACCGCCGCGATGTCGGCGGCGGCGTCGGCCTTCATCGACATCCGCTTCTCCCAGGCCGCCACCGACAACCTCAGGATCTACTCCTCGGGCACGCAGGTCGGCACCACCACCACGATCAGCCCCACGGCCTTGAGCAACGTGAAGGTCTGGTACAACAACGCCGCGACGGCCACGCGGTACGTCGACCCGTCGGGCGTAGACCAGGCCCTGAACGCGAAGTCGTTCGTCGTCTACGTCGGCACCACGCTGGTCACGCCGACCGCTTCGGGATCGACGATGAACGCCCCCACCTCGGGCAGCACGTCGCTCGACGTCGGCAAGATCGCCTTCCTCACCGGCTCCACGGGCTTGGCCGACTTCTCGGTCGACAACGTGTTCGCCGGCGACGCGAATCCCCGCGGCGCGGCCAACACGATCAGCACGGTCGTCGCGGGCAATCCGCTGCTCACCGGCACCTACGACGTGCTCGCCGTGCCGGCGACCACGAGCCCGCTGCTCGGCAAGGCGACGGCCGCGTTCCCGGTCAACGACTCCTCGACGACCTCCGCCAGCTACGATCTGGCCAGCACCGTCGCGAAGTATGCGGGCCTCGACGTCCGCGGCCTCGCCCGCCCCGCCAGCGGCCGCGACATCGGCTGCTTTGAACTCGAGGCAACGGGCACGGGCACGCGGCCTTTGCGCCGAGCGGAGGTGGGCGTGGTGGCATCGGCCTACCCCACGATCAGCGGCGTGACCGTGACGTCGGGGGCGTCGGGCACGTCGGCGATCACCATCACCGGCGGCCTCACGCAGGTCAACGCGGTGCTGGCCACGCTGGCCTACACCGCGCCGGCGACGGGCGCGGCCGCCACGCTCACGGTGCAGCCCGACGACGGCACAGCGAGCGGGGCTCCGCTCACGACGGTGATCGCGCTCACCCTGCCGTCGCCCACGATCTCGGCTTCGCAGCCCGGCACGACGGCCACACCCGTGGGCGCGGTCACGATCACCTTCGTGCGGCCGGTCATCGGCTTCGACCTCGGCGACCTCGCGCTCACGCGTGGCGGCGTGGCCGTCTCGCTCGCCGGAGCCACGCTCGTGTCCACCGACTCCCAAACCTTCACGCTGGCCAACCTGTCCGCCGCCACCGTCGCCGAGGGCATCTACGTGCTTGCGATCTCCGGCACGCCGGCCGGGATCGCCGACGCCTCCGGCAGCCAGCTCCGTCAGGCCGCCACGGCGACGTGGACACTCGACGCGGGAATCGTCGTCGCCGCCGGCCAGACCCTGGTCGACGCGACCGCCCGCAGCGGTGCCGCCCGGATCGCCAAGCGGGGTTCCGGCACCCTCGTGCTCACGGCGGCCGCCGGCTTCACGGGCGGGGTGGTGGTGGAGCAGGGCGAGCTGGTGATCCGCGACGTCGCGGCGCTCGGCGCCGGGCCGATCGAGGTCCGTGCCGGCGGCCGCCTGTCACTCGACGTCGGGTTCGCCGGCGTCGCCATGACGTCGATCGCGCTCGATCCGCTCGGCCGGCTCGACCTCGGCAGCGGCTCGATCACCGTGGCAGCCGGCGGATTCGTCGCCGACTCGCTTCGGCAGCAGCTGGTCGCGGGCCGCAACGACGGCACGTGGGACGGGATCACGGGCATCGTCTCGCGGGCCGCGGCATCCCAGGTGAGCCGCGCGGTCGGCTGGTCGCTGCAAGACGACGGCTCGGCGCTCGTCGCGTTCTGCGCCCCGGGCGACACGAACCTCGACGGCACGATCGACATCCTCGACGCCGCCAACTTCGTGGCCGCGGGCGCCTTCGACGCCGGCTCGACCGCCTCCTGGAGCCAGGGAGACTTCAACTATGACGGCGTCGTGGACATCCTCGACGCCGCCGACTTCTTCGGCTCGGGACTGTTCGAGGCGGGTTTCTACCTCGGAGCCGCGTCCGAGCCGGCCTCGGCGATCCGCAGGAAGATGTCGTCGAGCAGCTGACGGACGGCCGCCTCGTGGATGAGATCCTCCACCCGACGAGTCGCCGCCTGCGCGGAGACGATCAGGCACTCGTCGGCCGCAGCGGCGAGCGACTCCGTGCGCTGCCGCGTGACGACCACGACCCCTCCTCCCATGGCCCGCATCTCGCGACAGGCTCCGAGCCACTCGGCATCGACGCTTCGCTCGCCCACGAGGAGGAGCACGTCCCGCTGGCGGGCCGAGAGCAGCCCCAGCCGCAGCATCTCACCGGCGGTGTAGACGATGCACCGTCTGCCGAGCGCAGCGACGTGCGTTGCGAAGGCCTGCGCCGCGAGGCCGGCCACGCCCGCCCCGGCGATGAACAGTGTTTCGGCACCGGCCAGGCGGCGCACCGCCGATCCGAGCAGCTCCGGGGGATTGAGGGCACGGGTCTCGTCGTCGGCGGCCGCCTTGCCCCGCGAGAGGGCTTCGGCCCGGGCCGTGCCGGGATCGGCCGAGACAACGAGCGGGCCGTTTCTGGCCGCGGTGCGGGCCATGGCCTCGGTGATCGAGAGCTTCATGTCGGGATAGCCGCGAAACCCCATGCGCTTCGCGAACTTCACCACGCTCGACTGGCTGACGGACAGCATGGTGGCGAGTTGCTGCGACGACCGGTCGCGAACGCACAGCGGATTCTCGACGATATGATCGGCGATCCGCCGCTCGATCGCCGACAGCTCCCCGCGCTCGGCCCGTAGCGCAAGCAGCGTCTGCATCCGATCCCATGCCGTGATGGTCAGGCGGCCCGTCTGGATCGCGTCGAGGCCGGCGATGTCATGTTCCACGGTGATGATGGCGATCGCCCCTTGTGACTTGGTTTGAGCCTGGCCTTGTGGCTTGGTTCCGCTGACGTCTCCACCCCGCGGTTCACGATAGAAAAAGCGGTGACGGCGACCATCGGACGATCGTCCGAGCGGGCCGGCGACGGCCCGGGCCCGGGAATCGTCGGCCTGCGGCGGTAGAATCCGCGATGCGGACGGGGCGGAGTGCCCGTCCTCCATGGTGAGCAGATGACCCCGCGAAGGCTCCGCACCAGTCCGCTCGGCCGCAGCGTTGCCCGCCTGTTCGCGGCGGCGCTCGTGTGGGGGTCGTGCCTCCCCGCCTGGCCGGGCCCGCCTCCGCCCGTCAGCCTGCTCGACGACCACACGCTGCGGCGGTGGACGATCGAGGATGGCCTGCCGGAGCGGGCGGTGCAGGGCATCAGCGAGGGACCGCTCGGCTATCTCTGGGTGGCGACCGCGCGGCACCTGCTCCGGTTCGACGGCGTGCGATTCGTCGACGTCGGTTCGCCGGGCACCGATTTCGAGAACGATGCGGGCGAGCGGATCCTGCAGGTGCATGCCGCCAGCGATGGGTTGGTCTACGTGCTGACCACCGAGGGCGTCCGCTGCCACGGGCCCGACGGCTGGAAGCTGGTGCGGCGGCGGTCGCCGGCGGACGATCCCAATGCCTGGCAGGCGGCGACCCTGACGGGCGATACCGCGGGCACTGTGCATCTGGGCCACGACGGCGACGTCGCAACGTTTCGCGGCGGCACGGCTGCCGCCCCGCGTCCAGAGTCCGCTGCCGACCAGTGGACGCTCATCGACGGGGTGCCGCACGCGATCATCGGCGGCGACCTCGAATCGCGTCCCATTCCCGATCGCGATCGGAGCGAGCCCGCCATCCACCTCTCGATCTCGGACGGCACGCCGACGGTGGTCACGGCGACCTCGATCCACCGCTGGCACGGCGCGGCATGGGAGGTCGTGGCCGACCGCCCTCCCGGGGTGACGTGCGCGATCGTCGACCATGCGGGGGCCGTGTGGTGCGGCGGCGAGCAAGGGATCCGGGAACTGCGCCGCGGCAGGTGGGCGACGCTCGACACCGGCGCGGCGCCGGTCAACGTCTCGGCGAGGATGCTGCTCGAGGACAGTGGCGGCACGATCTGGGCTGCCACGGATGGCGGGCTGGTGCGGTTTCGCGAGCGCACGCGGGGCGTGCGGGTGGTTCCCGTGGCCGGGCCCATCCCGGGAATCCGGGCGGCCTGGCAGGCGGAGGATAGCACGCTGCTCGCGGCCCCCGAACGAGGCGGCCTCGTGCAGCTGCGGCCCGCGGAGTGGCGACTGGGCTTTCAGCCGGTCACCCTGCCCGACGCCGTTGCAGCGCTGCGGTTCGAGGTGATCCTCGGCGACGCCCGCGGCGCTCTCTGGCTGGGAACCGACGGCGCGGGATTATGGCACGGCCGACTCGACGGCGGCGCGTTCAGCCGGGTGCCGAACGCCGTCGGTGGAAGGCGGCTGGCGTCGGTCGCGGCGCTCGCCGGCGACCCGACTGGGCGGCTCTGGATCGGAGGCGGGGAAGGCCTGTTCATCCTCGACCCAGCCGGTCCGCCCCGCCTGGCCGCCGAACCGAACGATGCAGGACGGCTCGTCGAGGCGATCTATCCCGACGACGACGGCACGCTCTGGATCGGCCGACAGGGCGAACCTGCAGCCCAGGTCGGCGCCGCGGGAGACACGCTGCGCCGGCTCGACATCGCCGATCTCTCCCCGGGAACCGTCTGGTCGTTCCATCGCGATCGACAGGGCACGCTCTGGGCGGGCGGCCACGGCCGGCTCGTGCGGGTGACCGAACCGACCGCCGTCTTCGATACCACCCATGGCCTTCCCGAGACCGCCATCACGCAGCTCGCCGACGCCGCGTCGGGCGTGCTCTGGGTGGGCACGCACGACGGGCTGTTCGCTGGCGACCTCGGAACGATCGAGCGTTCGCCGACGCGCCGCGGCCTGTTCCGCCGGTTCGACCCCGACGGCCCGCTCGGCCACGTGACGTGCACCGGCCGCATCACCGCACCGCGTCGTTCCGAGGAGATTCTGTTTCCGACCACGCAGGGCCTGGTGGTGCTCGATGGCGACGCGGAGGTCGTCCGCCGCGTCGCGCCGCAGGCGATCATCGAGGACCTGACGGCGACCCCCCGGGACGGCACGGTGATCGCGGGCACGCCCGGGGGCATGGTGGTGCCGGCGGGGGAGACGGCGGTGGCCGTGCGGTTCACCGCCCTCCACCTCGCCGCCCCGGAGGCCCTGCGGTTCCGCTACCGGGTCACGCCGGGCGAGCGGCCGGTCGAGTCGGACCAGTCGGACGACGACTGGACGCCCGTGGGCCGGGCCCGACGGGTCGTGCTGCGGGGCCTTCCGGCAGGCCGGCACATCTTCGAGGTGCGGGCGAGCCTCGACGGCAAGTACGCCTCCGAGGGAGCGACGGCGACGCTCGACGTGGAATCGCTTTACTGGCAGCGGGCCGATGTCATCGCGGCCAGCGGTGCCGCGTCGGCCGCCGCCGTGGCGGCCGTCATCCTCGGCTTGGTGCGGCGGCGATATCGCCGGCGACTGGCCCGCGAGCGTGAGCTCCAGGGCGAGCGGGAACGCATCGCCCGCGACATCCACGACGACCTCGGAGCCGGTCTCACCCAGGTGGCCCACCTCTCCGCGATGGCCGCCGACCACGATCAGGCCGACGCCGACACACGTGCGTTGTTTCACCGGATCTGCACCGCGACCACGGGCCTGACACGGTCGCTCGACGAGATCGTCTGGGCGGTGAACCCCGCCAACGATTCGCTCGACAAGCTCATCTCCTACCTCGCCGAGTTCGCGCAGGAGTTCGCCTCGGCGGCCGGCGTGGCCTGCCGACTCGACCTGCCGCAGGACGTGCCGCACCAGGTGGTGCCGTCCCGGGTTCGCCACAACGTCTGCATGCTGCTCAAGGAGTCGCTCAACAACGCCGTTCTCCACGGGGCGCCCAGCGAGGTGCTCGTCACGATGCGGGTGGCGGGCCGCACACTCAGGCTCACCGTGCTCGACGACGGCCAGGGCTTCGACAGCGACTCGCTCGCGACCGACGCCTCGGGCAGGCACAGCGGCATCCCGACGATGCGGCATCGCGTCGGCGAGCTCGGCGGCATGCTGACGATCGAGTCGCTGCCGGGGTCGGGGACGACGGTCGACATCACGGTGGAGGTCTGACGTGTCGACCACACCACCCGAGGCCGCCGAGGCCGCGCCGAGCCGGCCGATCCGCGTGGCGGTGGTCGAGGACGACCGCCGCGTCCGGGAGAGCCTCGGCGACATCATCCGCGGCAGCCGGGAATGCGCCTTCGCCGGCGGTTTCTCGAGCGGCGAGCAGGCGCTCGAGCAGCTCGCCGACGTCGATCCGCGTGTCGTGATCGTCGACATCAACCTGCCGGGCATCTCCGGCGTCGAGGTGATCCGCCGGATCGCAGCCCTCGGGCGGCCCTGGCAGACGCTCGTGTTCACCGTCTACCGCGACACCGATACGATCTTCGAGGCGCTCTCGGCCGGCGCCGTGGGCTACCTCGTCAAGCCGATCACCCCGGCCAAGCTCGTCGAGGCGGTCTGCGACGTCGCCGCGGGCGGGGCGCCCATGACGGGCGCCGTCGCCCGCAAGGTCGTGCAGGCATTCAGCCGCTCGTCCCGCACGGCCCCCGCGATGGCATCGGCCCTCACGGCCCGCGAGCGGGAGGTGCTCGACATGCTGGTGCAGGGCCTGTCGAAAAAGGAGATCGCCGCGCGGCTGAGCGTGTCGTTCTCGACGGTGCGGACCCATCTGGAGCACGTCTACAAGAAGCTGCACGTGCGGACGCAGGCAGAGGCGGTGGCGCGGTGGCTCGGCGGCCGCGATGCAAAGTTTCCGTGACCATCGCGGAAGGCATAAATGCGCGGCGATCCGCTGACTCGCCATGCGCGCGAGTTGTTGCCAGTGACATCGCACGCATGGGATACTCTCACGCGGTCGCGACATCTGCGGCTGATCGACTCCGGGGGTTGTCCATGCTGACGCAACGAACTCTGACGCACGCCTTCGTCTGCCTGGTGGCCGCAGGGGCGTGGCACCCCGCGACCGACGCCGCCGATGAGCCCGGGGCGAACCGGCCGCTCAACGTGCTGATGATCGCCGTCGATGACCTGCGTCCCGACATCGGCTGCTACGGCAACTCCGTGGTGAAGACGCCGAACATCGACCGGCTCGCGGCCCGGGGCGTGGTGTTCGGTCGCGCCTACTGCCAGCAGGCGGTGTGCAGCCCGTCGCGAACGTCGCTGATGACGGGCCAGCGACCCGACGCCACGCGAGTCTTCGACCTGAAGACGCACTTTCGCACGGCCCTGCCGGACTGCGTCACCCTGCCGCAGCACTTCAAGGCCCACGGCTACCACTGCGCGGCGCTCAGCAAGATCTACCACCGCGGCTACGAGGACGGCCGCTCGTGGAGCGAGCCGCACTGGTATCCCAACGGCAAGAGCATCGATACCGACCCCGATGACTGGACCCAGCAGACGACTCGCAAGGTTGGCGAGGGCGTGGAGGAGTACGCCGCCGAGACCCCGCGGGCGGATTCAGGCAAGGGGCCCGCCACCGAGGTGAGCGCCAAGGCCGACGACGAGCTGCCCGACGGCTTCACGGCGGCCGAGGCGGTGCGGCGCATCGCGACACTCGCCGCAGGCGAGAAGCCATTCTTCCTCGCGGTGGGATTCCTCAAGCCCCACCTGCCGTTCGTGGCGCCGAAGAAGTATTGGGATCTCTACGATCCCGCCGCGATTCCCACGCCGGCGATCGACCAGCTTCCGGACGGGGCGCCCTCCTACGCCGGCCACTCCAACGGCGAGATCCACCAGTATCTCGACATTCCGCCCGGTGACCCGCTCCCCGCCGACGTGGCCCGCCGGCTCCGGCATGGCTACTACGCCTGCATCAGCTACACCGACGCGCAGGTCGGCCGGCTGCTCGACGCGCTCGACGCGGCGGGCATCGCCGATCGCACGGTGGTGGTGCTCTGGGGCGACCATGGCTGGCAGCTCGGCGACCATGGGCTCTGGCACAAGCACACCAACTTCGAGCTCGCCACGCGGGCGCCCCTGATCATCGCAACCCCGGGGTGCGCGGCCGGCGCGACGGCCTCCGCACCCGTGGAGTTCGTGGACGTGTATCCCACGCTGGTCGACGCCTGCAGCGTGCCGCCGGCCGGCGGCCTGGCCGGCGCGAGCCTCGTGCCGCTGCTCCGCGATCCGCAGGCGTCGGTCAAGCCCGTGGCCATCAGCCAGTATCCGCGGAGCAAGGGGGAAAGCGGGACCGGACCGGTCATGGGCTACAGCGTCCGCGACGACCGCTGGCGGTTCACGGCCTGGCGGGAGGACGGCGGCTCGCGGATCGTGGCGACGGAGCTCTACGACGAGCGCGAGGATCCAGCCGAGACCCGCAACCTCGCCGCCGACCCGCAGTACAAGGCGGTGGTCGATCGCCTGTCGGGACACCTTCCTCCGCCCGGCCCGGCCACGCCGAAGTCCGAGAAGGCGAATCGGAAAAAGGTGAAGCCGGCGGCATCATGAGGCTTCGCGCGGCGTGTGCTCTGGCCCTGTGGCTCGGCGTCGGCGGCCCCGGACACGCCGCCGACCTCGCACACGCGCGGACCTACCATGCCGCGCGGCCCGGCTCGATCGCCGCGGCCAAGCGGCAGCTGGCTGGGGGCGACGCCGGCGTCCGCGAGGCCGTCGACTCGCTCATCGAGGAGGCCGACGACCTGCTCGAGACCCGGCCCCCGTCCGTGACCCAGAAGCGGCGGCCGGCCCCCAGCGGCGACCCGCACGACTACGCGAGCCTCGCCCCCTACTACTGGCCCAACCCGTCCACCGCCGACGGGCTGCCCTCCATCCGCCGCGACGGCCGACGGAATCCCGAGGCGGATGACGAACGGTTCACCGACCGCGACCGGGCCGGCCGCCTCGCCGCGGCGGTGGAGACGCTCGGCCTCGCCTGGCAGTTCACGGGCCGCGAGCGGTATGCCGAGCAGGCCGCAGCCTTCGTCTGCGCCTGGTTCGTGACCGAGGCCACGCGGATGACACCCCACCTCCGCTACGCCCAGGCGATTCGCGGCGCCAATGACGGCCGCGGCGCGGGCATCATCGAGGGCCGCGACCTGGTCGCCGCACTCGACGCCGCGGCACTGATCGACGACGCGGGAGTGCTGTCCGAAGGCGACCGCGCGGCCATCGACGGTTGGGCCGGCGCGTACCTCGACTGGCTGCTGGAGAGCGACGCCGGCCGCCACGAGCGCGCGACCGTCAACAACCACGGGACCTTCTTCGATGGTCAGGTGGTGCAACTCGCCCTCCTGACCGGCCGCCGGGATCTCGCGGTGGCCGTGCTCGAGGATGCCGGATCCCGGCGGATCGCCACGCAGATCGAG
>JBJTRH010000448.1:0-9876 GCA_046076065.1 Planctomycetaceae bacterium
CGCCTCCACGATCAGGGCCTGCACCCGCTGCGGGGGCACGTCGTAGGGCGTGACCACGAACAGCGACCGCCGCGACCAGGGGTCGGGCTTGGTGAAGTTGCGGATCGAGGCCTGGGCGAGCTGGCCGTTGGGGATGATCACGTAGGCCTCGTCGAGGGTGATCACCTTCGTGGCCCGCCAGTTGATCTCGACCACGCGACCGATGTGGGCCTGATTCTGGTCGTACTGGATCCAGTCGCCCACCTCGAAGGGGTGCTCCGCATGAATCGCAAGCCCCGAGAAGACGTTGCCGAGCGTGTCTTTGAGTGCGAAGCCGAGGGCGGCCGTCACCAGCGCCGAGCCGGTGAACAGGTTGCCCGCGTTGACACCCGATTCGTAGAGGATGGCCACGAAGGCCGCGGCCGTGAGCACCCAGCGAAACACGTCGAGGAAGATCGTCGGCCACGGCTTCGCGAATCGCTCCCATGCCGACACCGCCACGATCAGCAGCAGCGACTGCAGGATCGACGCCAGCAGGAAGAAGCGGGCACCGTCCACCGCGAGCGTCGGCCCGTCGACCGACTCTGGAAACAGCAGCGCGGCGACGAAGGGCAGGGGGGCGAGACAGAGGAGCGTGAGCGGCCAGGTGGCGAGGTGGCGGCGGCCCCGGGGCAGCGTCGCCGCGGCCACGAGCAGGGCGACGCCCGCCGCCACGGCCTTGCGGCCGAGCTCCATATCCATGGCGCCGGCCCAGGTGACGGCCAGCAGGACGGCGATCGGCGGGCTCATCGGACGGCTACCACGGGAGGACGAACGGGAGCCCGCGATTGTGGCGGGCAGCCCCCCGGCGGACAAACCGTCCGACCGAAACCCGTCGCCTGGCAGGGTGGTTTCGGAGCCTCGATGGACGCGTTGGGGGGAATGTGCTAGTTTTGCAGGCTTCCCGGAGAGGCGATGGTCGCCCGCCGGAGCAGCCGCATGATGGTTCCGTTGGAGCAGGCATGGTCAAGTTGACGGTTCGGGAACGCGAGAGCATCCAGGAAGCGGTTCGTCGCTTCCGCAAACTGGTCGAGCGCAGCGGCATCAAGAAGGAGATGCGCCGGCGCGAGTTCTTCGAGAAGCCGAGCGAAACCAAGCGCCGTGCCCGCCTCCGCGCCGAGCGCCGTACCAAGCGCAACCGCCTCCTCGGCGTGTAGGGCGCAACCGCCTGCTGGGCGTCTCACGTCCAGTCGAGGGCCACGTCGAGCCATGGCGCATCGTGCGTGGGCCATCCTGTGCTCACACGATCGACGCCTGTCGCGGCGATCGCCGCCACGGTGTCGAGTCTGATCCCGCCCGAGGCCTCGAGCACCACCCGCGGTGCCCGCTCGTTTCGCAGGGCCACGCAGCGCACGAGTTCGTCCGTGGCCATGTTGTCGAGCAGCACGATGTCGGGCCCGGCGTCGAGCACGTCGGCCAGCTGAGCGAACGAGTCGATCTCGACCTCCACCACCATGGCCGCGGCCCGTTCCGCCGGAAACGTCCGGCCCACGAACGCCCGGCTGCGGCGCACCGCCTCGGCGGGCGACACTCCTTCCGCCGCGGCCGCGGCGAGGTGGTTGTCCTTGATGAGGATCGCCTCGTGGAGGCCGAGGCGATGGTTCCACCCGCCCCCCATCTTCACGGCGTACTTGTCGAGCAGCCGCCAGCCCGGCACCGTCTTGCGGGTGTCGTAGACCCGGCACCGCGTGCCGGCCACGGCGTCGACGAGCCGCCGCACGGCAGTGGCGACGCCCGACATCCGCCCGAGCAGGTTGAGCACGGTCCGCTCCGCCGCCAGCACGCTGCGGGTGGGTCCGGCGAGCGTGGCCACGGTGTCGCCCGCGGCGACCGTGGCGCCGTCGTCGAGCCGCGGCCGGAACGCCATCTGCGGGTCGGCGACACCAGCCACCACCGCGGCGGCCGGCAGCCCCGCGATCACGCCGGACCGGCGGGCAACGACGGCCAGCTCGCTACGGGCATCGGGGGCCACGAGGCCGATGCTCGTCCAGTCGCACTCGTGGGCGAGATCCTCGAGGAACCAGTCGCGGGCCACGCGGGCCACGTGGTCGGCGAGCCGCTCGTCCCAGGCGAGCTGCTGGAAGTCCGGGGCGGACGACGGCGGGCGGTGGCCTGCGGGCGGGCTGGGCTGACGTGTCATGCGGCCGACTCGGTGGGGCTGGAGAGGGAGGTCGCGTATCCTATCAGGAGCGTCACCCAAACCCTGATCGCCACGAGTGTGCCGATGAGCTCCCCGCCGGACTCCGAAGGCTTCCTGCCGCCCCGTGCCCAGCGGGTGCTCGCCGCGACGGTGTTCGCCTCGCTGACGGGCATGGTGGTGGGCTTCGTGGCACTGGGCGGGCTCTCCGGCGGCCTGGTGCCCTACGGCGCTCCGCCGCCACCGACCGGGGGATTCACCGTGAACGTCAACGCCGCCGGCGTGGACGAGCTCGCCGTGCTGCCGGGCCTCGGGCCCGCCACCGCCGCGCGGATCGTGGACCATCGCCGTGAGCACGGGCCATTCGCGAGCCTCGACGACCTGCTCGACGTGCCGGGCATCGGACCGGCCACGCTCGACGGACTGCGGCCCCATCTCCGGCCCATCCGCCGCCGCGACGCCACACCATGACACCCGCGGCTGCAGCACTCCATCCCGGCGTGTTCGAACTCGTGGCCCCCTACGAGCCGGCCGGCGACCAGCCCGCCGCGATCGACGCCCTCGTCCGCGGCATCGGCGAGGGCCGGGCCTCGCAGGTGCTGATGGGTGTGACCGGCTCCGGCAAGACCTTCACCATGGCCAACGTGATCGCCCGCGTCGGCCGGCCCTCGCTCGTGCTCTCGCACAACAAGACGCTCGCCGCCCAGCTCTACGCGGAGTTCCGCGACTTCTTCCCGCACAACGCGGTGCACTACTTCGTCAGCTACTACGACTACTACCAGCCCGAGGCCTACATCCCGCAGCGCGACATCTACATCGAGAAGGATGCCGCGATCAACAAGGAGATCGACCGCCTCCGGCTGGCGGCGACCAGCGCCCTCGTGAGCCGCCGCGACGTGGTCGTGGTGGCGAGCGTGTCGTGCATCTACGGGCTCGGCTCGCCCGACGACTACCGGGCGATGGTCGTGCGGCTCGCCTCGGGCGGCGACGTGACCCGCGACCAGCTCCTCGAGCGGCTGGTGTCGATCCACTACGAGCGGACCGACATGGCCCTCGACCGCGGCAAGTTCCGCGTGCGGGGCGACTCGATCGACATCTGGCCCCCCTACGACGAGCTCGCTTGTCGGGTGGAGTTCTGGGGCGACACGATCGAGTCGATCGCGATCATCCACCCCACGAGCGGCGAGATCGCGGCGAAGAAGGACGAGATGTATTTCTATCCGGCTCGCCACTTCGTGATGCCGGAGGATCGGATCAAGGCGGCCGTCTCCACGATCAAGGCCGAACTCGACCAGCGGCTCGAGGAGCTCAAGAGCCAGGGCAAGCTGCTCGAGGCCCAGCGACTCAACGCCCGCACGCGATTCGACATCGAGATGATGCTCGAGGCGGGCTTCTGCCCCGGCATCGAAAACTACTCGCGGCCGCTCTCGGGCCGGCCGGCGGGCAGCACACCGGGCACGCTGTTCAACTACTTTCCGGACGACTTCCTGTTCTTCGTCGACGAGTCGCACGTGACCGTGCCGCAGGTCCGCGGGATGTACGCCGGCGACCGGAGCCGGAAGATGACGCTGGTCGATCACGGCTTCCGGCTCCCCAGCGCCCTCGACAACCGGCCGCTGATGTTCGACGAGTGGGAGAAGCGGCTGCACCAGACGGTGTTCGTGTCGGCGACGCCCGGCCCATGGGAGCTGGGGCGGACCGGCGGCGAGGTGGTGGAGCAGGTGATCCGGCCGACGGGCCTCCTCGACCCCGTGATCGAGATCGTGCCGGCGAAGCAGCAGGTGGTGCACCTCGCCGGCGAGATCGACAAGGTGGTCGCGGCCGGCCAGCGGGTGCTCGTGACCGCGCTCACCAAGAAGCTCTCCGAAGACCTCACCACCTACTTCCAGGAGCGGAAGGTCCGCTGCCGCTGGCTGCACAGCGAGCTCGATGCCTTCGAGCGGGTGGAGCTGCTCAAGGAGCTCCGCGAAGGGAAGTTCGACGTGCTCGTGGGCGTGAACCTCCTCCGCGAAGGCCTCGACCTGCCCGAGGTGTCGCTCGTGGCGATCCTCGACGCCGACAAGGAGGGCTTCCTGCGGAGCGAGACGTCGCTGATGCAGACGATCGGCCGGTCGGCCCGCAACGTCGACGCCCGGGTGATCCTCTACGCCGACACGATGACGGAATCGATGCAGCAGGCCGTCGACGAAACCCGCCGGCGCCGGGCGCTGCAGGAGGCCTACAACCTCGAGCACGGCATCACGCCGGAGACGGTCCGCAAGGAGATCCGGGCCGGCATCGAGGCGGAGTCGGCCTCGCGGGCCGTGGCCTTCGAGGCGGTGGGCGTCGGCGACGACGACCGGCGGCGGGCGACCGAGCTGATGGAGCAGCTCGAGTCCGACATGATGCAGGCCGCCGCCGAACTCGACTTCGAGCGGGCGGCGCGGATCCGCGACGAGATCGCGAGCCTCCGCGACGGCAAGCCCCGCGGCGGCCGGTCGTCGGGCCCCCGCGGTCGGAAGGGCGGGGGCGGCGGCCGGATTCCCAAGCCGCGATCGATCTGAGCCGGAGGCGCAACCGCCCCATGCCCCACATCTCCGCAGCGATCCGCGACCCGGCCGTGCTCTGGAACGCCATCCAGAGCGTCGCGAGCGACTACATCGTGGTCGTCGACCGGGAGTTCACGATCCGGCACGTCAATCGCACCGGAGGCGGCGTCTCGGAGGACACGGTCCTCGGCCAGAGCGTCATCGACTTCACGGTGGGTGATTCAAGCGAGCAACTCCGCAACGCCATCGACTCGGTGTTTCACGACGGCAGGCCGCAGTCGCTGAAGACCATGGTCCGCACGCCCGACGGCGACGTCCGCGAATATGCCGTTCGGATCGGGCCGCTGCTCCACGCCGGCGAGATCGTGGCCGTGGTCCTGTGCTGCGAGGACGTCACCGCCCTGTCGCGGACGGAACGTGACCTGGAACGCGAGCGGTCCGTGCTCCGCCGGCTGATCGACATTCAGGAGCGGGAGCGGCAGCTCGTCTCCTACGAGATCCACGACGGACTCGCCCAGTACATCGCCGGGGCGATCATGCACTTCGAGGCGCAGCAGCACACGATGGCAGACCGCGTGCCGCGGGAGTTCGAGCAGGGCATGCGGCTCCTGCGGGCCGCGGCCGACGAATCGCGGCGGCTGATCGCCGGCCTGCGGCCGCCCGCCCTCGACGAGCTCGGGATCGTCGAGGCGATCGAGTCACTGGTGGCGGACGCCAGGATCGAGATTCCGCGGGTCGACTTCGTCCACGAACTTCCGGAGGAACGGCTGCCCGACGCCCTCGAAACGGTGATCTTCCGGATCGTCCAGGAGGCGCTCACCAACGCCCGCCGGCACTCCCGCGCGAAGTCGGCCGAGGTCCGCGTCGAGCGGGTGCCAGGTGGCATCCACGTCCGCGTGCGGGACGACGGCCGCGGCTTCAACCCCGCGGCCGTGCAGGATCGTCACTTCGGGCTCGAGGGCATCCGGCAGCGGTGCCGGCTGTTCGGCGCCTCGCCGACGATCGCATCGGCGCCGCGGAAGGGCAAGACGATCGATGTCACGCTGCCGCTGCCGGCGGCAGACGCAATCTGATCGACGTCGTCAGGCCGCCTTGCGGAGCCCCTCGATCGACCGCCCCAGCCGACGCCGCCCCGCCGCGGGAGCGGCGACGGTCGCCGTCGCGGAGGCCGCCGTCGGCGCGTCGAGCACGGTGGGCTGCCGAGACACGGCGAGACGGTCGCGGAGCGTCTGGGCGAGGGTCGCGCCGAGGTCCTCGTCGCGGCTCCGCGTGCCCACGTCGTCGATTGCATCGGCCAGTCCGAGCACCACCGCCTGCCGAACGCCCTCGCGAACCCAGTGAAAGAAACTCATGACAACTTCTCCGTGAACCCCGCATCCTGCCCGACCCATGGCGTCGCCCACGGGCACCGCGGCCGCCCGATCGCGGCCTGAGAGTCGTATCGGCCGCTCCGCTCCGGGCCTGCATGCCCCGCCGGCACGTTCGGGCCCCGGCCTCTGGGCAGGATGGGCGGTTCAACGACTGCGGCCGACGCAGACCACGCAGATGTCGTCGCTCTGCGGCTGTCCTGCCGCGTGCCGACGGACGTCGGCCAGGAGCCGGCGGCCGAGGTCAGCCGGACCGGCCGCTTCCGCGAGCACCGCCTCCATCCGCTCGAAGCCATAGCACCGCTGCTCGTGATCCAGCGCCTCGCTGATGCCGTCGGTGCAGAAGAGCAGGGTGTCCCCCGGGGCCAGCGGCACCTCGCAGGAGCGGTAGTCGCCCGGCGGCGCCATGCCCAGCGGCAGGCCGCCGAGGTCGTCGGCCACCGTCTCGACCTCGCCCTGCGGCCCGCAGCGGAACACCGGCAGGTGGCCGGCATTGCAGATCGTCGCCACGTGCCGGGCGGGATCGAGCACGGCGACCACGAGCGTCGCGAAGCGGTCGTCCCAGCCACCGCGGAGGAACGCCTCATTGATGCGGGCGACGGCCCGCCCCAGATCGCGCTCGCTCGCCAGGCAGTAGCGCACGTCGGCCGACAGGGCGGCCATCAGCAGCGCCGCCGAGATCCCCTTGCCGGACACGTCGGCGAGCACGACGGCGAGCCGCTCGTCGGCGACGGGCACGTAGGCGAAGAAGTCGCCTCCCACGTGCCGGGCCGACTCGTAATGATCGAAGATCTCGTAGCCGGGTAGGTCGGGGGGCCGCGACGGCAGCAGTCCCTGCTGCACCCGCTGGGCCAGTTCGAGGTCGCGGGAGAATTGCTCGCGGGCGATCCGCTCGTCGTGGGCGAGGGCCTGATCGATCGCCTGGGCCACCTGACCGGCCACGCCGGCGAGCACCTCCAGGTCGGCGGTCGCAAACCCGCCGGGCGCGGCGAGCGAGTCGATCTGGATCACGCCGAGGAGGCCGCCGTCGGCCCGTGCCACGGGCACGCACATCACCTACCGGATACGGCAGTCGAGCACGCTCTCCGCCGTGCTGAAGCGAGTGTCTGCGGTGGCATCGGCCGAGAGAATGGCGCGGCGTGATTCGGCGACCGCCGTGAGGAGCGACAGGCTCAGCCGCAGAGGCCCCGCCTCGTCGCCACCGCTTCGCGTGAGCCGCGCCCGCACCACCAGCCGGCCCGTAGCGGGATCGACGAGCAGCACGAAGCCGCGTTCAGCGCGGGGAAATGCGTCGAGCAGTCCCTCGAGTAGCCGCGGCAGCACGTCGTCGACGGTCAGCGAGGTGCCGACGGCCCGGTTGAGGCCGACGACCGCCCTGAGCTTGGCTTCGGCGAGGTGATCGCCGCCGGCCTCGGCGCCGTCACCGGGCAGATCGAGCTGCGACACGATCACCGCCGCCGACTCACTCTCCAGGATCACCTCCGCGGCCGATGACGACGGCACCACGACCGCCGACCGCGGCCTACGGCCCGTCACTTCGACGTAGCGGAGTCGCCGACCGCAGATGGAGATCTCGTCGCCGTCCACGAGCTGCCGCGGCGACGCCAGGGGCTGGCCGTTGACGAACGTCCCGTTGCGGCTGCGGAGATCCTCGATCGTCGTGCCGCCGTCCGGATTCCGCACGATGGCCACGTGCTGGCGGCTCACGGCGGCCTCGTCGAGCACGACATCGCAGCCCGGATGACGCCCGACGACGGTGCGACCCTCGGCGAGGTCGAACCTCGTGCGTCGACGACCCGGAGAGATCAGTTCGAGGTGGGGCACGCGAGAAAACGTCCCGGCGGTGCGGAGCCACGCGGCCGAGGCCCCGAGATTGCCGTTCCGCGGACCGAAGGGTAATCTCCCGGAACGCGATTCCGTGTTTGGGGAATGGTGTAACGGTAGCACGACTGGCTCTGAACCAGTTAGTCTAGGTTCGAATCCTAGTTCCCCAGTCCTTCCCCTCACGCGCCGGGGGGCTTGTGCCGGCGAGGTAGTTCAGCGTCCTTTCCCTCACGCGCCGGGGGCCCGTCCCTTCCCCCAATGACGGCCCCGATCCATCGCGTGCTGCTGATCGACGACCAGGCCATGATCGGCGAGGCCGTGCGGAGGCTGCTCGCCGACCAGCACGACGTGGCCTACGAGTTCTGCCGGGAGTGGGAGCGGGCCATCGACGTGGCCGCGGTGTTCGCGCCCACCGTGATCCTCCAGGATCTGATCATGCCGGGGATCGACGGGCTGGAGATGGTGCGGCACTTCCGCCGCAATGCCGCAACGGCCGAGACGCCCGTGATCGTCCTCTCCGCCCGCGAGGAGCCCGTCGTCAAGGCCCGGCTCCTCGAGGCGGGGGCCAACGACTACCTCGTCAAGCTGCCCGATCAGGTCGAACTCATCGCCCGGATCCGCGTCCACTCCGACGGCTACCGCAGGCTCCTCGAGCGCAACGCCGCCTTCGCCGAACTGGAGCTCTCGCACGCCGAGCTGGGCCGTGAGCGGGAGAAGTCGGAGCGGCTCCTCCGCAGCATCCTGCCGGCGCCGATCGCCGAGCGGCTCAAGAACGGCGAGGCCACGATCGCGGAGAGCTTTCCGGAGGTGACGGTGCTGTTCGCCGACCTGAGCGGCTTCACGGAGTTTTCCGAGCACGTCGACCCGCAGCAGGTGGTCGGCCTTCTCGACGAGATCTTTTCGACGTTCGACCACCTCGCCAAGGCCCACGGGGTCGAGAAGATCAAGACCATCGGCGACGCCTACATGGCCGTCTCGGGGCTGCCCGTTCCGCGTCCGGACCACGCCGAGGCGATGGCCGTGATGGCGATCGGCATGCAGGAGGCCTTCCGGGGCGTGATGCGCAACCGCGGCCTGGCCCTCGAACTGCGGATCGGCATGCACTCGGGGCCGGTGGCAGCGGGCGTGATCGGCCGGCAGAAGTTCACCTACGACCTGTGGGGCGACACAGTGAACCTCGCCAGCCGGATGGAATCGCACGGCGAGCCCTCGCGGATCCACGTTTCGCCCACGACCCGGGCCCTGCTCGGCGACGCCTTCCGCTTCGCCGACCGCGGCGAGATCGCGATCAAGGGCCGCGGCACGCTCCACACGAGCTTCCTCCTCGGCCGCGCCTGACGCCGCCGAGCAGGCGTCAGTGCCAGCGATTCAGCCAGCCGCGGCGCCAGAAGAACACCACCATCCCCACGACCGACGCCAGCATGATGCCCGCCGCCACGAGCGACCCGTAGCGGTAGCTGAGCAGCGGCATGTTCCACGGCGACGCGGTGTCGAAGTTCATGCCGTACCAGCCGGTGATGAAGGTCAGCGGCATGAAGATGGTGGCGATCACGGTGAGCACCTTCATCACGTCGTTCATGCGGTTGCTGACGCTCGCCAGGTAGATGTCGCGGAGGTCGCTGCCGATCTCGCGGTAGCCCTCGGTGATGTCGAGCAGCTCCATGGTGTGGTCGTAGGTGTCGCGGAAGTGCTGGCGGGCATGGTCGCCCACGAAGGCGGTCGGCTCGCGGCCGAGCGCGTGGAGCACGTCGCGGGTGGGCCAGAGGGCCCGGCGGAGCGTCATCAGGTCGTTGCGGACGTCGTGGATCCTGCCGAGCAGGTCCCGCGAGGGATCGGTGATCGCCGATTCCTCGATGTCCTCGAGTCGGTCGCCAAAACCCTCGAGCACCGGAAAATAGGCGTCGATCACCGCATCGAGCAGGAGGGCGCAGAGGTGGTCGGCCCCAAGGTGCCCCTGGCCGAGGCGGGTGCGGCCGTGCCGGATCCGATCGCGGACACCCGC
>JBJTRH010000449.1:0-2727 GCA_046076065.1 Planctomycetaceae bacterium
ACCCTTCGCGCCCATCGCCACCACCGCCGACGGCGTGCAGATCTGCGAGCACATGCCGCAGATGGCCAAGCAGATGCACCACATGGCCATCGTCCGCTCGATGAGCACCCGTGAGGCGGACCACATGCGGGGCCGGTATTACATGCATACCGGGTACGTGCCCAATCCCAACGTCGAGCATCCGAGCTACGGGGCGGTGATCGCCCACGAACTCGCCGACCAGGTGCCGCATCTGGAGATTCCGCCGTTCGTGTCGGTGGGGGGCGGCAGCGTGGGGCCCGGGTTTCTGGGCATGACGTGGTCCCCCTTCGTGGTGGATTCTAACGGCAATGTCCGCAACCTCGACATGGGCATTGATCGCGCCCGGCTCGAGCAGCGGCTTGCGATGCTCGACACGATCGAGAGCCGGTTCATCGGGGAGCGCCGCGGAGCGTCGGCCGACGACCATGCGAAGGTGCTCGACAAGACGGTCAAGCTGATGACCAGCAAGCAGATGGAGGCCTTCAAGGTCGCCAAGGAGCCGAAGGAGGTCCTGGAGCGATACGGCAACAACGGTTTTGGGAAGGGCTGTCTCATGGCCCGGCGACTCGTGGAAATGGGCGTTCCCTTCGTGGAGGTCGATCTGGGCGGCTGGGACAACCACGCCAACATCTTCCCCACGCTCCAGAACCAGAAGCTGCCCGTGCTCGACCAGGCGATGAGCGCCCTCGTGGCCGACCTGGCCGATCGTGGCATGCTCGACGACACGGTCGTGATGTGGATGGGTGAGTTCAGCCGGACGCCGAACATCAACGGTGGTGCCGGTCGTGACCACTGGGCCCGCAGCTGGAGCGTCGTCGTGGGCGGCGGGGGATTCAAGCGGGGCATCGCGGTCGGCGAGACGAGCCCGGACGGCAAGGAGGTCGTGTCGGAGCCGTATTCCTCCCAGGACCTGATGGCGAGCGTTCTCAAGGCCCTGGGCATCGGCCTCGAGACCACGTTCACCGCCAAGAACGGACGGCCGATGAAGATCGCCAACTCCGGCAAGGTCATCAAGGAACTCTTCGCCTGACCGCCGCCGACGGGCCACCCGTCGCAGCGGCGACGGAGGCCGCCACGGCCTCGGTGGCCGACACTCCAGGAACGCTCCGCCCCGTTCTGCGGCTCGTGCTGCCGGTGCTCGCCGAGCAGCTGCTCGGCCTGTCGGTGGGCTTCGTCGACAAGTGGCTGGCCGGCAACCTGTTCACGGATGCAGAGCCGCTCGCGGCCGTCGGGCTGGTTGCCTACTGCCTCGCGTTTCTGCCGGTCGCCTTCACCCTACCGGCCGTGGCCGCGACGGCCTTCGTGGCCCGCGCCGTCGGCGCCGGCGACGCGGCAGGCGCCCGCCGGGCCATCGCGCAGTGCACGATCCTCGCCGGCGGGCTCGCGGCCGCGGTTCTCGCGCTGGCGATCTGGCAGGGTGCCGCGATCGTGGCGCTCCTCGGCCTCCCGGAGGGCAGCGGGACGCTGGCCGCACGCTACCTCGCGATCGTCGTCCCGGCCCTGCCCGCGATGATGCTGATCGCCGTCGGAGTCGCCTCGCTGCGGGGCGCGGGCGACATGGTCGGAGGGCTGCTCGCGATGACCGTGGTCAACGGCGTCAACGCGGCTGCGAGCTATCTGCTGGCCACGGGGCGTTTCGGCCTGCCCTGCCTGGGGTGGGATGGCCTCGCCTGGGGCACGCTGGCCGGCTACGCGTGCGGCGCGGCGTGCGTCGTCTGGCTCCTGGCCCGCCGAGACCGGAGGCTGAGGCCCCGCCGGATCGACTGGCGACTCGATCGCCCCTTCCAGCGGCGAATCCTCGCGGTTGGCCTGCCCGCGGGTATCGACGCGGCCTGCAACGCGGTGTTTCACCTCACCTTTCTCTCGATCGTGAACCGGCTCGGTGACGTCGATGCCGCCGCGCACTCCGTCGCCGTCACCATCGAGTCGCTGGCCTTCCTGCCGGGAAGCGCCTTCCAGGTGGCCTCGGCGACCCTTGCGGGCCAGTTCCTCGGCGCCGGCGACGAGCGGCGGGCCCGGGCGAGCGTCGGGCTGTCGGCCGCGGCATGCATGGGGCTGATGGCCGCCGCGGGCGCGGCATTCTCATGGTATGCAGAGCCGCTCGCGGGCTGGTTCGTGGGCGGGGCGGCGGCACAGCCGGCCGTGGCCGACCTGGCGGCGGCTCTGGTGCGAATCGTGGCCTTCGCCCAGCCGCCCCTGGCGCTGTTGATGGTGCTTTCCGGCGGCCTCCGCGGGGGCGGGGCGACCCGCCCGCCCATGGTCGTGAACCTCGTGGGCCTGGCATGTCTCCGCCTGCCGCTGGCCGTGCTGCTCTCGTGGGACGCGGTGCCGCTGCCCGGCGGCTTCGGCGCGGTCGAGGGGCTGGGAATGGGGGCTCGCGGAGCGTGGATCGCCATGGCCGTCGATCTCACCGCGCGCGGGCTGGCGATGCTCGCGATCTTCCTCCGCGGCGGGTGGACCCGCGTCCGCGTCTGACGGGGCCGGCTGCCGGGATTGGCATGGTCGCGATCCGTGGCGACGATACACTCTTCCGGGCGTTGTCGGGCGCGGTCCTCGTCGCAGCCCCGTGCGCCACCGGACAGAGGGCCCTCGATGGCAGCCGCCGATCTCGAACTCGAGCACTGGGGCACCGCCGACGCCGCCGACCGCTACGAGGTCGACCGCTGGGGCAACGGGTATTTCGCGGTCGGTCCCAACGGGCACCTG
>JBJTRH010000450.1:0-2315 GCA_046076065.1 Planctomycetaceae bacterium
GCCGTGCTTCGTTCGCCAGGCGTCGGGAGGCGACCGCCGCTTCGGCTCCATCACCCCGGTCGGGCCGTCCACGAGCAGCCAGTCGCCGTGGCGGATCGCGTACTCGTTCGGATTGGTGTTGTGCACGATGGTGGTCCGCGGCGGGTCGGCCGCGCGACCCACCAGCCAGGGCAGCAGGTCGTGCGAGTCGACGGCAGCGTCGGGGGGCAGGTCGAAGCCCACCGCATCGGCGAGCGTGGCCATGAGATCCACCTGCGAGACGAGCGCATCGGACACGCTGCCCGGTGTCGTCACGCCGGGCCACCTGAGCAGGAACGGCACGTGATGGCCGCCCTCGTAGAGATCCCGCTTGATGCCGCGAAACGGTCCCGACGACCAGTGGTCGAACGCGGCATCGCGGGGGTAGGCGTAGACCTCGGCGCCGTTGTCGGCCGTGAACACCACGATCGTGTTCGCGTCGAGCCCGGTCTCGCGCAGGGCGGCGAGCACCCGGCCGCAGGCGTCGTCCGTCTGGGCCACGAAGTCGCCGAACGGGCCCGCCTGCGACCGGCCGTCGAACTCGTCAGTGGGGATGATCGGGGCATGCGGCGAGGGCAGCGGGAAATAGAGGAGAAAGGGCTGCGGATCATCCTTCCGGGAACGAACGAAGGCCTCGGCCCTCTCCGTGAGCGTGGGGAGCACGCGAAAAAAATCCCAGTCGCTCCGCGCGGGCCCGGGCCGACACTCCCACTCCCCTTCCTTCGGCTTCCCGGCGGGCTTGTCGAGGGTGGCGTCGGGAGCCGCGACCACGCGATCGTTCTCGATCCACGCGTAGGGCGGAAAGTTGATCACGTCGTCGCCGAAGTAGGTGTCGAACCCATGGGCCAGCGGGCCGTCGGGGATCGGCCGCGACCAGTCGAAGTCGCCGTGCGCGATCGACGTTGGCGGCGTGCCAGGGCGGCGGAGGGCATCCCAGTCCCAGCCGAGGTGCCATTTGCCGACGCAGGCCGTGGCATAGCCCCGCCGGCGGAGCATCTCGGGCAGCGTCAGCTGCCCCGGCTTGAACACGGTGGGGCCGAGCGAGTTGACGATCCCGTGGAAGTCGCGCCAGTGGTGGCGGCCGGTGAGCAGCGCATACCGCGACGGCGAGCAGATGCCTGAGGAGCTGTGGGCGTCGGTGAACCGCATGCCCTCGGCGGCGAGCCGGTCGAGGTGGGGTGTCGGGATCTTCGACCGCGGATTGTTCGCGCCGAGGTCGCCGTAGCCCATGTCGTCGGCGTAGAGGATCACGACATTGGGGAGCGGCCGGGCGGGCTGGCCCTCGGCAAGGCCCCACAGGCTCGCGAGCAGGGCCATCGTCTCGGGATCGTGCCTCGCAAGATCGGCCTTCGTGAACGGAAAGAAGTCGTTGGTGCTGAAGAAGGCTTCGGTCGTCTCGGCGAAAAACTCCTGCGGCGTCGTCAGGGCGTAGGCCCGCTCCGTCGTGACCGGCCGGCCACCGCCATTGCGGCGTTCCACCGCGACGTAGGCCCCGCTCGCCGTCGCGCGGTCGAAGGCCTGCCGAACGGCAACGTTGCCGAAGCCGTCGGGCAGGACGCGGTGGTGGTAGGCATGGGCGAGCTCGTGGAGCGCGAAGTTCGGCATCCGCACCGTCTCCGCCTTGAAGATCCGCACGTTGGTGAACTCGACGGCCCGGGCCATCGCGGGGTCGCGGCCGTGCTCGCGGAGCCAGCCGGGATCGGGGTGGTATTCGGCCCGCGGCGGCACGCCCTCGTATTCGGGCGACAGATAGAGCGGCACCTCGCGGAGCTTCGCGACGGCCGGTGCGGGCACCACCCGCGTGATCTCGGCGAGCTGGGCATCGAGCAGTTCGAGGGCCCGCTCGGTCGCCGCGGCGGCGTCGGCCGAGAGCAGGTCGCGATGCACGAGCACGCTCCAGCCGCGAAGCTCGCGCGACTCCCGCCCGGCGGGTTCCTCGGCGCCCCCGGCCCACGCTGTAGCCAGAACGCATGCCACGAGCGCGATCGAACTGATTGTCACACGCATCACGGATCCGATCCTCATCCCATGGACCGTGAAGCTGCGAGGCAGCGCCGGCTCAGGCGGCCTCGCCAGTCTCGAGCATTCGGCCATCCAGCCAGACGAGGACTTCGGCCTGCTTGGCGAAGGCGACGCTCTCGGGCGAAATCACCTCGCAGGCCACGATGGCCACCGCGTCGAGCCCCGCCCGCCGCAGCAGGCCTGCCCGGCGACAAGCACGCTCAACGTCGTCAAAATCAGCGGAGGACCACAACCCCACAATCACATGAGTCGGCTTGTCCCCGACCAAAACCAAA
>JBJTRH010000451.1:0-5205 GCA_046076065.1 Planctomycetaceae bacterium
GTTGGGGGCCTGCGAGCGGAGACGGGCGATCGCCTCGCCGGCCGTGATCTCGGCGGGCAGCGACGCATACTCCGTCGTCATCATCGAGCCGGCCGAGCCCTCCGGGCAGGAGAGCAGCAGGCGGATGTCGTGCCGCTCCGCCTTGGCCACCAGCGGCAGGATGTCCTCGACGAACTCCGGGTCGAGCTCGCGGAGGAGGTCGTCGCGGCTGTCGGGGGCCATCCATTCGATCAGGCCGCCGAGGTGCTGCCGGTCGGCGGCCCGCATCAGCGACACCTGCCGCGGCATCGGGTAGTAGGGAAAGATCTCCGCCTGCCGCTCCACCGGCACGGCGTCGAGCACCCGCCAGATCTCGCCGTCGTCGAGCCCCTCGGTGAACTCCGCGACCGTGGCCGGGTGAAGCTCCTCCGCCACCTCGCGGAGCCCGGCTGCGTCGCCCTCGGCGAGCATCACCCGCAGCTCGGGGATCAGAATGGGATTGGCGGTGGGCATGGCGGGGGGCCCGGGCCGGGAGGAGGGAAGCGGCCTATACTGCGGCGTGCACCCGTTATCGTCCAAGTATGCCATCGGAATGAACGGCCGCGAGCGTCGTCGGGCCCGCATGCTCGTGGCCATCCTGGCGGTGGCCGCGTTCGCTGCGGGTGCGGACGCATCGGCCGCCGCGATCGAGCCTGCCGGCGGGCCGGACCGCGGCCTCGACCTGCTGCTCGCGAAGCCCTACCTCCCCGCCGACTTCGATCAGGAGGTGTTCGACGACCTTTGGACGGTCTGGGAGGAGCCGCTGAAGTCACGGGCCGAGCAGGCCCCGGTGGAGGAACGGCGGCGGATGGCGATGGAGCGGTACGGGCTCGTGCCGCATCCGCAGGATCCGTCGCGGAGCATGCAGTATGTGGTCGACGGCGAGGGCCGCTGGGTGATGAGCTGCCTGGCCTGCCATCAGGGGCAGGTGCGGGGCGAGGCGATTCCCGGCGTGCCCAACTCCACCTACGCGCTGGAGACGCTGACCGCCGACGTCCGCCAGGTGAAGATCCAGCAGCAGAAGGCCTTCAGCCACATGGACGTCGGCTCGCTGCTGCTGCCGCTCGGCACCACCAACGGCACGACCAACGCGGTCATCTTCGGCGTGGCCCTGATGCGGCACCGCGATCCCGATCTCACGATCGTGCAGCGGCCGCCCCGGTTCGACCTCGTGCATCACGACATGGACGCGCCCGCCTGGTGGCACTACCGGCGAAGGTCGACCCTCTACGCCGACGGCTTCGCGGCCAAGGGCCATCGGATCCTGATGCAGTTCCTGCTCGTGAAGGAGAACGGCCCCGAAAAGTTCGCCGAGTGGGAGGATGATTTCCGGGACATCGAGGCGTGGATCTCGGCGCTGCGGCCGCCCCGCTGGACGGGACCGGTCGACCGTGGCCTCGCCGACCGGGGCGCGGCGGTGTTTGCGACGCACTGCGCGGCCTGCCACGGCATGTACGGCTCCGGCGGCGAGTATCCCGACCGCGTGATTCCGATCGACGAGGTCGGCACAGACCGGGTCCGCCTCGACTCGCTCACCGCCACGGACCGGGCGGCCCTCAACACGAGCTGGTTCGGCCACTTCGGCGACGAGACGCGGCCGATCCGCGACCGCGAGGCCCCGACCGGCTACGTGGCTCCGCCGCTCGACGGTGTCTGGGCCAGCGCGCCGTACTTCCACAACGGATCCGTGCCGACGCTCTGGCACGTGCTCCATCCCGCGGAGCGGCCCGTGGTCTGGCGGCGGACGCCCGCCGGCTACGACGACGCCCGCGTGGGCCTCGAGGTCGAGTCGCTCGCGGAACTGCCGCCCGGCCGTCTGCTCCCCGCCGAGCGCCGCACCTACTTCGATACCCGGCAGCCGGGCAAGGGCGCCGCCGGCCACGAGTTTCCCGACGTGCTCACGGAGGACGAGAAGACCGCGGTGCTCGAGTACCTCAAGACGCTCTGACGCGGCGTCGCCGCCCGGGATTTGCTAGTCTTGCTCGACCGCGGAGAGGCCGCGGTGCCCCCGACCGGAGACCATCCATGACGCAGCTCGAAGCCGCCCGCGCCGACCAGATCACCCCCGAGATGAAGTTCGTCGCCCAGCGCGAGGATCTTCCGGAGGAGTTGGTCAAAAGCGAGGTGGCCCGGGGCCGGATGGTGATCCCCGCCAACACGGTGCACCTCACCAAGCGGCTCGAGCCGATGGCGATCGGCATCGCCGCGCTCACGAAGATCAACGCCAACATCGGCAACTCGGCCGTCACCAGCGACGAGCAGACCGAGCTCCAGAAGCTCCACATGGCTGTCCACTACGGGGCCGACACGGTGATGGACCTGTCGACCGGCAAGGACATCGACACGATCCGGCAGGCGATCATCGACGCCTCCCCCGTGCCGATCGGCACGGTGCCCATCTACCAGATGCTCGAAGAACTCGGCGGCGACATCGACGACATGAAGCCCCAGCACTTCCTCGACATGTGCGAGAAGCAGGCGAAGCAGGGCGTCGACTACATGACCGTCCACGCGGGGCTGCTCCAGGAGCATCTCCATCTCACGATGGGGCGGATCACCGACATCGTGAGCCGCGGCGGCTCACTGATCGCCCGCTGGATGATGACCCACAAGCAGCAGAATCCTCTCTACACCCACTTCGAGGATCTCTGCGACATCTTCCGGCAGTACGACGTGACCTGGAGCCTCGGCGACGGCCTGCGGCCGGGCGCGATCGCCGACGCCAGCGACGAGGCGCAGTTCGCGGAGCTGCACGTGCTCGGCGAGCTCACGCGGCGGGCCTGGAAGAAGGGCTGCCAGGTGATGGTGGAGGGCCCCGGCCACGTGCCGATGGACCAGATCGACATGAACGTGAAGCGGCAGATGGAGGAGTGCGACGAGGCGCCCTTCTACGTGCTCGGACCGCTCGTCACCGACATCGCTCCCGGCTATGACCACATCACCAGCGCCATCGGCGCGGCGCTCGCCGGCTGGAGTGGTGCCGCGATGCTCTGCTACGTGACGCCCAAGGAGCACCTCGGCCTGCCCGATGCCGAGGACGTGAAGCAGGGGGTGATCGCCTACAAGATCGCGGCCCATGCGGCCGACCTGGCGAGGCATCGGAAGAACGCCCGGGTGCGTGACGACGCCCTCTCGCGGGCCCGGTTCGCGTTCGACTGGAACGAGCAGTTCCGGCTCGCCCTCGATCCGGAGACGGCCCGGAAGTATCACGACGAGACGCTGCCCCAGGAGACCTTCAAGAGCGCCCACTTCTGCAGCATGTGCGGGCCGAAATACTGCTCGATGAAGATCTCGCAGGAGATCCGCGACATGGCCGCGGCCGAAGGCGCGGCTTCCCTGCCCGTGATCGAGGCGGGCGCCTGACGCTCAGGGGGCCGGGCTGCCGGCGAGCGGGCCGGTGACGAGCTCGTGGATCCAGGCGAGTCCGGGTTCGGCTGTCTGCAGAGCCCGTTCGATGTCGGCGCGCGTGGCGGGGTCGGCCCTCCGGGACGACGTGCCACGCTCGTGATCGATCCCCGGCGCGTGCCGCCCCGAGGCCTCCGGGGTGCCGAGGAGCATCGTGGGATCGTGGGGCCGGGGCGGGTGGCCGAGCCACACCGCGATCGCGTCGAGCGTCGCCTGCGGCGCGGTCGTGAGATCGTCGAGCCGAACGACGTACACCCGATCGATCCCGATGCCCGACGCCACCACCCGCGACAGGCCCGAGTTGGAGAGCTGGATCGCCTCTGCCGCGGCCGAGGGGGGCTGCCCGAGCCGCACCCACGATTCGGCCACGAGCATGGGATCTCGAACGACCACGACGATCGGCGTGGTGGGCGCCCGCCGGAGAACCGCCTCGAGACAGGCCATGTAGCGCGGCGTCTTGTCGATCAGCGGCCGGTGCTTGTGCACGACGTGACCGCTCCGCTCCCGCAGAAGCAGATAGGCCTCCTCGAACGTGCGCGGCAGCGGCGGTAGTCGTCGAGAAAGGTGGCGGGGAGCGCCCACGACGCCACGAGCTGTGTGCCGTAGGGCTCGGGGATGCCCTCCGCCGGAGCGTCGGCCAGCAGCAGCCCGCCCTCGAAGCAGCCTCGCATCCGGCAGGCATGGCGGATCAGATCCTTGGCGAGCGTGGAGCCCCCCTTCTCGCAGCCGGCCACGAGGCAGCCGAGCACGTCGCGGGGGATCGGGGCGAATGCGGTCATGCATGCCGTGCCGGGCCGCGGCGGCCGCTCACTTCCGCGACCAGCCGGTGCCGTCGGGGCGGTCCTCCAGCACGATCCCCGCCTCGGTGAGCTTTGTCCGCACGAGGTCGGCGGTCGCGAAGTCCTTCGCCTTGCGGGCGTTGGCCCGGATCTCGATCACGAGGTCCATGAGCTTCGCCACGAGGCCTTCGTCGGCGCCGCCCGACGGCTGCTGCGGCGGCTCCAGGAAGATCCCCAGCACCCCGGTGAGCTCGCGGAGCGTGAGCATCATGGCGTCGAGCGTGGCCAGTTCGGCGGCGGGCTTCTTCGCCTCCAGGCCGTGCTGGTCGATGAACTTGTTGACCACGCGGACGAAGTCGAACAGCGACGCCATCGCGATCGCCGTGTTGAAGTCGTCGTCCATCGCGGCCACGAACTTCTCCCGCAGGGCCCTGACCTCGTCGCTGGCCGCCGCCACCGCGGCGTCGCCGGCGCGGCGGTCGCGGCAGGGCAGGGCGTAGAAGCTCGTGCCGCTCACCCGCTGGAAGCGGGCGAAGAGCCGCTCGAAGGCCTCCAGCGCCCGGGCGCTCTCGCCGAGCGGCTCCTCGCCGAAGTGGATCGGGCTGCGGTAGTGGGTGGAGAGCAGGAGCACGCGGATCGCCTCGGGACGGTGCCGCGTCAGGAGGTTCTTGAAGGGTTCCGCCCCGGTCGACTTCGAGATCTTGGTGGCCGCCTGGGCCGCGGCGTCGTCGGCCGACCCCGCCTCGCCCCGGGGGCGGCCGCCCACCTTGCCCGCGGCCCCGCCGGCCTGCATCAGGCCGTTGTGCATCCAGAACGTGGCCATGGGGCAGTCGTGGAGCGACTCGCTCTGGGCGATCTCGTTCTCGTGGTGCGGAAACACGAGGTCGAGGCCGCCGCCGTGGATGTCGAAATGCGGGCCGAGGATCGCCTTGCTCATCGCCGAGCACTCGATGTGCCAGCCGGGCCGGCCGGGGCCCCAGGGGCGGGCCCAGGCGGGTTCGCC